>JAEEGY010000170.1 GCA_016280565.1 Fretibacterium sp. | reverse complement strand
GGCCGAGGGGAACGACGCGGCCAAGAGGAGCTTCAACATGGCCAACGAGGCGGAGAAGGCTCACGGCGCGCTCTACAAAAAGACGCTGGAAGAGCTGGACTCCCTCAAGGGGAAGGACACAGACTGGTACGTCTGCCCGGTGTGCGGCTACGTCCACGAGGGCTCCGCACCGGACGCCTGCCCCATCTGCAAGGTCCCCGGCTCCAGGTTCCTGAAGAACCCCAGCCGTTAAAGCCCTCACGGGAACGACAAAACAAAAAGAGCGCGGGCCGTTTGGCCTGCGCTCTTCGTTTTACGTCCAAAGTTACGCCAGCGCTGCGTCCAGCACGCGCCTCACGTTCTCTTTGCAGGCGTCGTATTTTTCGCCCGGTTTGGCCTCGTACAGTTTTTCGTCCCCCACAAACATCGTGGGCACGCTGTAGTAGTCATACTTCTCCGCCACGTCGGGACGCTGGCTCTCCTCGACCCAGTCCATCGCAACGGTCCCATAGCGCGCGTCCTCGGCCTTCAGCTCGTCCAGCGCCCTCCGCGCCTGTTTGCAGTACGGGCAGTTCTCGAGGTAGAAAAACATTACTTTTTTCATTGTCTCGTCTCCCCTAACGATTCCGCGCTCAGTTCTTCTTGATGCAGACGACCTTCATCGGCAGAGTGATGGACTCCTCCAGAGGCGGGTCAACATAGGACTGCCACTGGGCCACAGGAAGCTCCGGGGCCTCCTCCGGCGGGACGGTCAGCCCCACGGGAAGCAGCCCCTGGCTCTGGTAATGCTCAAAGAGCTGGCCCACCGTCCGCCCCGCGAACTCCTCGGGGACGTCAAAGGAAGCGAAGCTGTGGCCATCGTCCGCCGTGGAGAGGATATCCTTGATGAAGGAGGACAGCCCCTCATAGTGAGTGCATATCCCCGTGATGTCCGCAATGAGGCTGTCCGCGTAGAGGACGTCGTCCACATGGGCGTAGCGTGCGTAACGCTCGTTGGCCGGGTCGTGGAGCTCCATGACGGAGTAGACCTCCGGGGCAATGGACTCCACCGCCAGCCCCGTCAGGATAGCCTGGGCATCCTCCGCTCCCCCCAGGATGATGGCCGACTTCGCCTTCTTGAGCCCCGCCTCAATCAAAGGCTCCTGCTTTGACGGATTGCCCTTGACGAAGAAGACGCCCTCGGGCAACCCTTCAGGGAGAGGATCGGCCACAACGGCCACCCGCTGTCCGGAGGACAAAAGCTGGGAGAGGAGATGCGGGCCTCTCGCGTTCCATCCGCAGAGCACGACGTGCCCTTCAAAATCACAGCTCATTCCCATCACCTCAGCCATTGTTCTTCACGATGCAGACCGCCTTCATGGGAAGAGCGACGGTCTCATCCCTTGAGGGATTCACGCGCGAACGCCACTCCGCGGCAGGGGCCTCCTCTGTTCCCCCCTCCGGCGGAACGATGACGCCGATGGGCAGGACGCCCTGGGCACGGTAGTGTTCAAAGAGCTCCCTCATCGTCCGCCCGGCGAAATTCGAGGGGACGTCAAAGGACGCGAAGCTGTGCCCGTCATCCGAGGTCGAGAGGATATCACGAATGAAAGAGGATATCCCTTCGTAATGAGTACACATCGCCGTGATGTCCGCGATGAGACTGTCCGTGTAGAGGATGTCGTCCACCTGGGCGTAGCGCGCGTAATGTTCGTTCTCCGGGTTGTGGAGCTCCATCACGGTGTAGACCTCCGGCCTCATGGACTCCACCGCAAGCCCCGTCAAAATCGTGCGGGAGTCGTCGTCCCCCAGGTTCGGGTCCCAGAGAAGGATAGCCGCCCTCGCCTTCATGATCCCGCCCTTTATCAGGGCCTCCCGGTCCGAGGGGCTGCCCTGCACAAAGAACACGTCGCCGTGCAGGTCTTTGGGGCGATCCTCCGCAATGACGGCTATCTGCCTCCCCGAGGCCGTGAGCTGGCGAATGAGGTGCGGGCCGCGCTCATTCCAGCCACAGATCATGATGTGCCCATCAAACTTGCAGATGCTCATGCCCAGCATTTCCTTCAGGCGGCTGTTGATGAGGCGCTGCATCACCTCTGCAAACACGACGCCGAAGAGGGCCACTCCGAAGATCGAGAGCAGGAAGACGATGATGCGCCCAACAAACGTGCGGGGCGCCGAGGCGAACTCCCCCTGCCCGATCAGCGTGAAGAGGACGCTCCAGAGGGCGTCCAGCCAGGAGCCCTGGAAGTTCCTCTCCTGCCACCAGACGGCCAGCGTACAGACGGCAAGCAGGACGAGGAAGAGGATAAGCGATCCCAACAGGCGGTGCTTGAACTTCTTGGAGAAGCTCAGCCCCCGCTTGGCGTTCTTGACCGTCTTGGTAAAGCGATTCGCCATAACTCAAACCTCCCTTGACCAGGGTCATTCCAGATAATCCCTGAGTTTGCGGCTGGGCTGCCGCAGCTTGCGCAGGGCTTTGGCCTCGATCTGACGGATGCGCTCGCGGGTGACGTTGAACCTTCTCCCGACCTCCTCCAGCGTGTAGGAGTGGCCGTCCTCCAGTCCAAAGCGGTAGTGCAGGACCTCGCGCTCCCGGCCCGACAGATTGGAAAGCATCTCCTCGATCTGCTCGTGAAGAAGGTGGCCTGCCGCGGCCTCGTCCGGGCTGGGAAGCTCCCGATCCTCAATAAAGTCCCCGAGCTGGCTGTCCTCCTCCTCCCCAATGGGTGTCTCCAGGGAGACGGGCAGCTGCGAGATACGGCGGATCTCCTCGACGCGCGCGGCGTCGATGCCCATCTCCTTCGCTATCTCCTCGTCCGAGGGCTCCCGCCCCAGCTGCTGCACGAGCTGACGGGAAACGCGCACCATCTTGTTGATGGTCTCGACCATGTGGACGGGAACGCGGATCGTCCGGGCCTGGTCCGCAATGGCGCGGGTGATGGCCTGACGGATCCACCAGGTGGCGTACGTGCTGAACTTGAACCCACGCTTGTAGTCGAACTTCTCCACGGCGCGGATCAGCCCGAGGTTCCCCTCCTGGATCAGGTCCAGGAAGAGCATTCCCCGCCCGATATATTTTTTTGCGATGCTGACCACTAAGCGGAGGTTGGC
Organism: Fretibacterium sp.; assembly: GCA_016280565.1. Taxonomy (GTDB): domain Bacteria; phylum Synergistota; class Synergistia; order Synergistales; family Aminobacteriaceae; genus JAFUYV01. The sequence continues at coordinate 7,994 of JAEEGY010000170.1, read as the reverse complement.
ATCGATCAGCTTCTGTTTGGCTTCCTCGTCGCCCTCCTCCATCCTCCGGGCCAGCTCGACCTCATCTGCCGCCGTCAAAAGCGAGACCTTACCGATCTCCCGCAGATACATCCTCACGGGGTCCGTCAGGGGGATATCATCTAACTTCCCAAAGCCCCCATCCCCCTCCAGAGCGGGGATATATTCCTCCCGGCCCTCGGTCGTGGGGACGTTTCTGTGCTTTTCATCATCGACGACCTCGATCCCCATCTCCTGGAGGTTGTTCAGGATGTTGTCCAGTGTGTCGGGGTCCCAGACCTCAACGGGGATGTGGCGTTCTATGTCCTGATGCGTAACAAAACCGCGCCCCTGTCCCTCACTGACCAGGTTGCGCACTGTGCCAAGGTAGTCGTCCTCACTCTGTGCGGCCGGCTGCCCCTCCTTCCTGGATTTGACGGCCACTCCCCCCGTCTTCTGGGGCTCTTTCTGCTTCTTCTCCGGCGCTTTGCTGCCTGCCGCTTTTTTTTCAGTCATCTCTCTCCATCAACCCCTATCATCAGCACCCATCCGCCAGCACACCCAGACTGATACCCAGGAACGGCGGGAAGGGGAGCTCCGGTGAGGGCCCCACCATCTGCCGCGTCTCGTCAAACTCCATCTCATAAAGAAGCTGACTGATCCTGAGCTGCAGAGGGTCATCCGTCTCGTAGGGCATACAAAACCGGCGATATCCAAATCTTTCCGCAAAGAAGGGCAACTCGTCTTCCTTTTGCGGCGGCTTCTTTTTAGAGCTGCGGCGGCCACGCTGCCGGACGGCGACCGCGCTTTTCCCCTTTACCCGGCCGGAGAGGAATCCCTCAAAGCCATCCATGAACTCCGCCTCCTCAAAAAAGGGGCCGTTGCTCACCACCGCAATGGCCTTCAGAGAGCCCACCAGGACCCCCTGGTTCCAGAGGGAGCAAAAGGCGACCCCGGCCGAGAGGTCCCCATACTTTTTCATCTCCTCCAGGGCGTCCGCCACCAACCGTTCCATACGCGGGGAATATCCAAGGATCATCATGAACCCCAGGCTGACCAGCCCATAAGGATCAGCCCTATAGAAATTATCCCTCATCAGGCTCCCAATGCAGCCTGTCTGGGGAGAGGCCATGAAAAGAAACTCGCTGTCAAGGGCGAGGCACTGGGCCGCCACCCGTCGCAGCTGCGGGCTGTAAAGACGATTGATGGAGACCGGCTGATAGTCCACCCCAAAGGGGAACCACGACGCGATCTCCAAATCAAGATCTGAATTCCAATAAGGAAGCAAGGCTATTAGGCGGATGCCGCCTCCGCCTCCTTCTCCTGCCTCTCACGGATCACCTTGACCACATGCTCAATGAGCTGGGTGATCTCCGGTTTCGTGACCTGATAGTTAGCCCCCACGCTGGCGGCCTTCCTCTTGATATCCGCCGACATGATGGAGGAGAAGACGATGACCGGCACATCCTTTGTCTCCACGTTCTCCTTGATGCGGCGCGTCAGCGTCAGCCCGTCAAGGTGAGGCATTTCCACGTCGGTGATCAGCAGGTCACAGTGCTCCCTGTCCCGCACGATGGCGTCGTACGCCACCTTGCCGTCCGGGCAGATGTTGAGGTTGGTGAAGCCGCTGGCCACCAGTGCGTCCTCCACCTGCTTGCGGATCAGCGGGGAGTCCTCGGCGACGATGATGTGATAGTCCGCCGGATGCCCGACACCCTCCATCATCACGGCAGCCTTGGTCGGGTCGCCGCTGTGCTGGATGACGAGCTGCGGGCTGATGGTCTGGACAATGGCCTCGTAGTCCAGGAGCAGGACGTTGCGCGAGTCCCGCTTGATGACGTAGAGTATCCAGTCCCCCAGATACTTGCCCGTCATGCTGGCGTCCAGGTCCTCAGACTTGATGCGGTAAATGCGCTCCACCGCGTCCACCACGAAGCCCAGTTTCACCTCGTTGAACTCCGCGATGATCACCTTGCTCTGCTCCAAGGGAGTTGTAGGCTGGATCCCAAGGAAAATGCGCAGATCCACCATCGGCAGGACCTCGCCGCGCACCGACGTGATCCCGATCAGCGCGACAGGAGCGTCCGGAATTGCCCGGCACCCAGGCCACCTCAGGATTTCACGCGTCTTATCGACGTTGATGGCGAACGTCTGCTCCCCAAGGACGAACACGACAAGCTGCCATTCGTTAGTACCAGCCTCGGTTGTTACCTTCTTAACTTCCTGCACGAAGACTCCCCCGTTCTCCCCTCAAATTGAAGCTCAAGAGGGGGAAAGTACCTCCAGGGCACCTGCTCCCCTGAGCCCCTCCTATGTGGGCCGGATAGAACCCGCTACACGGGCGCCACGATCTCCTAATATCTTACCACTATCTGCCCAAAGTGCCAATTATCCCCCAAAATATCGCAGAGTCACCATGGTGATGTCGTCAAACTGCGGCGCCTCCCCCACGAAAGCGTCCACCTCGCTCTTCATGGACGGGAGAAGTTGCTCCACCGGCTCGTCCGCGTGGCGGTTCAGTGCCTCAATCATACGGGCCGTACCGTAGAGTTCATTTTCAGCGTTTGTGGCCTCCGCCACGCCGTCCGTGTAGAGGTAGAGGCTGTCGCCGGGGCGCAGTTCAAACTCCGATTCGCGGAATGCCAATCCCTCGCGCACCGCGACGGCGGGGCTGTGCTTTGCTTTCATCAGATTCCAGACCCCGTCCGCGCGTTTGACGGCCGGGTACTCATGCCCCGCGTTGGCCGCGGCGATCTTCCCCGTCGAGATCTCTAAAATCCCCAGCCACACCGTCACAAAGAGCCCCGCCTCGTTGCCGTCGCAGAGCTGATTGTTCACAGTTCCCAGGATCTCCGCGGGAGAGCCGCCCATAGCAGCCCGGTTTTTAATGAGCGTCTTGGCAATCACCATGAACAGCGCCGCCGGGACGCCCTTGCCGGACACGTCGGCAATCACCAGCGCCAGGTGGTCATCATCAATCAGGAAGAAGTCGTAGAAGTCCCCGCCCACCTCCTTGGCCGGAGTCATGGTGGCGTAGAGGGCAAACTCCTTCCGCTCCGGGAACGGCGGGAACTTTCGCGGCAGCATATCCGCCTGGATCTGCGTGGCGACGTTCAGCTCCGCCTGGATCTGCTCCTTCTCCCTGGTGATGCGGGTGAGGTCCTCGATGTAGTCCCGGATGTCGATCTCCATCTGGTCGATGGTCCGGGCCAGTTGGCCAATCTCATCCGAACCTGTGATGCTCTGCCGCAGCGGGACGGACGGATGCGTGTTTTCCCGCGCAAAACGCAGGGCCTCGCTGGCGATCTTCTCAATTGGGTTCAGCAGACGCCGGTTCAGATACCAGCCATAAAGGAGCAGCGCCACCAGCAGGAGGGTTGCCGTGGTCAACAGTACATCGCGCACATAGGTTCTGCGGACGTTCTGTAGTTCCTGCATCTGCCGCTCCACCCCCAGGACGGCCCGCACGCCGCCCTGAGCGTCCCGGATGGGGAGGAGGACCGTGATGTGATCCCCGGATTTGAACTCGTCCGAACCAAACTCCTCCCGGTAGACCGTCACCACCGCACGGTCAGCATCCTCGTCCTCATAGATTTTCTTGTAGGCGGGCTGGTAGATCTCGGGCATATTGTCAAGGACGCTGCCGCTGGCAAAGACCGTGTAAGGCGCGGACGAGTTCATCACGCTCATCACGACGCTGAAGCGCTCATACCCACGGTCCAGCTTCCGGTAGAGATAAATGAACGTAGCCCCCTGCGTGTTCGCCAGACGCTGCCATTCTCCCCGGATCCTGTCGTATTTTGCCCGCCACTCCGGGGACAGCAGGTCCACAGACGACAGGAACCCCGGCGTGATAAAAGTCTCCGCCGTACGCGCTGTGCTGTAGGCCCTGGCCTCGTACTGGTCCTCCAGAGCCTCCGTGAATTCACAATAACCGATATAGCTCACGAGCCCGCAGAGGACTGCGAACGCCACAACGACCCCCGTGAGTATCTGAACTGTGAGTTTTGACCGGAACCGCATAGGCAAAACCGCCACCCCTACGCCTCAATGGTCAGGATCTCATCAAACCCTGTCACCTCAAAAATTTCCTTTATCTCCTCGTTCGCGTTCCTCACCGTCATGCTGCCGCCATTCCCGTCCATTTTTTTCTGTGCGGCCAGCAGCACGCGAAGCCCGGCGGAGGAAACGTAAACCAGCTTTGCCATGTCGATAATCAGCTTCGTCACGCCGGCCAGCTCGCCCAGCGAGGCCTCAAGCTCCGGAGCCGTCACCGTGTCCAGCCTGCCCTCCAGCGCTACCGTCAGCTCCGCGCCCTTCTGCGTCTTATCAATCTTCATTCCACTAACCTCCATCAGGGGGATTACCGTTCAAATTCTTTGACAATAACCAGCTCCACACTGCCCTTGCGGACGCCTACGCGCACTTCGTTCGCGATATTGGCAATGACGGATTTCTCCAGCTCGTCCCAGGCCTCGGCCGCAACCTCGTCTCCCGTCTTTGTCCCGGCCACGCCCTCCTTATATTTCTGCATGGACCAGGAATAGAGGACCTGGGACATCCCCCCGTCCACCATGCCAAGCGTCCCGTAGTCCAGGATTCCCGCCCCGTACTCCGTCTGGAACTTCAGGCTTTCCTCCATTCCGTACAGCCCAGCCTCGACAAGCTCGCGTATCTTTTCCATGACACCACGCGGCGCGGTGTTTCGCCCTTCCGTCGAGAGGGAGAGGAACTCCCTCCTTCCCGGGTAATTGAGGTCCGCCCTGGCTTCAATATGAAGGGCGCAGGTGCCACTGTTCGACCACCTGAAGATGGAATCCCGCCACTCCAGCCAGAACGTCGCCTTAAACTCGCCGGCGACGGCCCGTACCATCCCCAGCGCCTCCTCAACCAGCAGACGCAGATGAAAGCGGCCCTTTTTGTTTAGCTCCATGGAGGCGGCAAACCGTTCGGCCTCCTCCAACGCCTGGCTGATCCCCTGCCCGCTGTTATCGATCTCTATTTTTTCTGTCTGCATCAGTTTCTCTCTTCTTCCTTCTTCCCCGGCCGGTAAAAAAATGAGGTCTCCTTTGTGAGACCTCATTTCTGCTTGTAAAGTGACTTCAGATGATAAAAGAGTAAGGTTACGACAGTTTCACCACGTTAGCAGCCTGGGGGCCTTTCTCGCCGTTCACGATATCGAAGGAGACCTTCTGGCCCTCATTGAGAGTCTTGAAGCCCTCGCCCTGAATGGCGCTATAGTGGACGAAGACGTCTTTACCCTCGTCAGCCGTGATGAAACCATACCCCTTGCTCTCGTTAAACCACTTTACGGTACCCTGAGCCATTAAAAAAAGCCTCCTAAAACAAAGAAAATTGCCACCCGAGGCGGCGTTATTGATAAGATACCGTCTTTGCCGCATTCTGTCAAGAGGAGGCGTGGATTAAGCGGCAGATTTGTTCTCCTCACTCGCGGAGAGCGGCAAAAGGGCCTAGAGACCATTATTTCAGGATGCCCGCCGCGGAAGAACGGAGGATGGAGGAGAAGCGTTCCTCCGCAATTTGTTGTATAATTAGGATAGAATTTAGCAGGAGGGAGAGGCAACTTTTATGCAAAAAGACGATTCTAAAAAGGGACATTCTTCCCTCCGTTTTCTCTTCAGCAACAAAAAGCCCCTGCTGTTCCTGGGGCTGCTCTTCTATCTATACTTCCGTGGAATTGGCGACCACGGCCTGTTGGACCCCATTGAAGGAGTGAACGCCTCTATCCCCCTGACGATGCTTGCCCGAGGAGGATACTTCCTGCCCCGCGTGGGGGACACCATCTGCGCGGGCAAGGCTCTGGGGACGTGGTGGCTCTCCTCCATCTCCCTCGCCCTCTTTGGCTGGGGAGAGTTCTCCGTGCGATTCTGGCCGGCGCTGGCGGGGCTGGGGATGGCCCTCACCGCCGTCCTGGCCGTGAGACAAAGTGGGACGCCTCTTTGGAGGCGCAGGACCTGGCTGACCGTCTCCGTCTCCGCAAGCATGACGCTGGGCTTTGCCGTCTCCCAGATAGCAACCTCTCACGCGCTGTACGCCTGCTGTATGGGGCTCGTCATGGCGGCCTTCGTCCGCGTAGGCCAGCATACCTCTGAGCGGGAGGCGCGGCGATGGGCCGTGGTGGCTCACGCGGCGTCCCTGGCCGCCTTCATTATCCACGGGCCGGAGGGGCTCCTCCTGCCGTGGCTGGCACTCCTGTTCTTCTCGGCACTGACACGCCGCTTTGGGACGCTGAAGGCCTGTGTGAGCTGGTGGCCCGCCGCAGCGATCTCCCTGCTGGGGGCGGTGTTTTACCTTTTTCTGCAGTGGCTGGAAAACCCCATGCTTCTGCGTTTTATGTTCTTTGAGTCTCCCAAGTTCCTTGCCCCCAACGGCAAGCTGGTCCTGACCTTCCTCCTGATGGGGACGATCCCCTGGCCGGGGTTCCTGCTCCGTGCCGTGTGGGAGGTCACGCCCAGGAGCCTGGCTACTCTTCGGGCAGGCGGGGCAACCCCGGAGTTCTTCCTGGTGGTGTGGGCGTTCTTCTTTGGGCTCTTTGCGCTCCTGATGGGGGACCTGCTGGCCCTGGGGGCCTGTGTGCCCGCGCTGGCTACGTTGATCGGGGGGGCGTTCGACCGCTGGCTGGAGGCGGATGCCCCGGGGGATAGCCCCACGGAGGTCAGTCCTCTCCAGATCGCCGTGGCGCTGAACATCGTCATCCTTGTGCCGCTGATCCTGGCGGGCATCCCGCTCATCGTGAAGGCGTTTCCCCTTCTGCATGGCGCGCTGCTCTCCCTTGTGCCGTGGGGCCTCTTCATCATGATCTTTCTCTTTGCCACCTGGCACTACGCCCGGCGCAGCCGCGACTTTGCCGTCTGGTCCCAACAGATGGCAAAGCTGGCCCGCAACGGCTCTGTCATTGTGCTGCTGTGCCTCATGCCCCTGGCCGGAGTGTTTGACCTCGCCGCCGAGCGGGGCGGCCTCCGTGACATCGGCCTCACCCTCCGGGATGCCGTAAAGCGCGAAGACACCGTTATGCAGTACGCTGTTCACCGTCCTTCGCTGTACTTCTACAGCCTGCACAACTACATCCTGGTGAACAGCCCTCAACTTCCTGGTGTCGCCTCCAGGGGGCTCATCCGGAGCGACACGGCCCTGCACAACACCTGGAGCCAGAAGGAACGCGCTTTCCTTCTGATCGCCCAGAACCAGCAGCCCCTCTCTCCCCTGCCCCAGGACGTTTACAGCATAAAGGAGGCCAACGGGATGGTCCTTCTGAGCAACCGGTTAAACTGAAGCGGGAGAGAGCCTTTTATTTTTCCTGAGTTTATGGTATAGTTTCTAAGTCTTTGATGAGCGCGCGCCTGTAGCTCAGTGGATAGAGTGACGGCCTCCGGAGCCGTAGGCCGGGCGTTCGAATCGCCCCAGGCGCGCCATTATTCTTGATACATCAGAGGTTACCAAACTCAAAAGGGAGAGGATTTTACAGGTTGTTTCCCTCATAAGTGACGGCCTCCGGTTTAGGCAGCTTTAGGGCGGCCTCCTTTCATAATAAGATACGCCATTTTCCGTACGCGGGGAAATGGCGTTTTGCGTTACTCTAATGATATTGAATGTTAATACCCCATCGACTTGACCATAACGGCGTCGAATTTTTGTCCTTTCTCGTCCACATAAAGGACTTCAGCGGCTTCGCTGGCCGGGCTGTACTGCATAAGGGAAGCTACCCCCTGGGCTGAAGGGGAAGCCAGCTGCGCGTCCTGGGTTTCTTTGGTCGCGAGGCCGTATTTTGCCATGATGGGGCGCAGATTTCTCAGCAACACGATGCCGGATTGGAAATTTGTGTAATCTTTTTCCCCGGCTTCCTGAACGCAGCGCTCGAATTCTTCACCTGACATGTTCTGTTTCCTCCTGTTACTTTGCCTTGCTGCCTGCGGCTGTCTTCCTGGGGCGACCCGGCTTCTTCTTGGGCGACTCGTTTGCGGCTGGTGCGGCGGTTG
>JAEEGY010000169.1 GCA_016280565.1 Fretibacterium sp. | reverse complement strand
AGCGCCCCTGCCACAGTGACACCAGCCGTCAGTGCGTCAAGGTCAACCGTATACTCCGGATTGGCCGCAGTACTGGCGGGCAGCGCTCCATCCGTAATAGTGTCCAACAGGGCTGCAACCTCCTCTGTCGTTGCGTAGCTGCCCGAAACGCCGCCACCCCTGTCGTTGTTGCCCGAATCATCGTTGTTGTCCGGCTCCTCGTTGACGGGGTTCTCATTTGATGAACCTGAGCCGCCACCGGACGAGCCGCCACAGCCACCCAGCGACAGCATCAGCGCGGTGATCGCTAACAAGGCAAGCCATTTCTTCATTTCCTTCATTCACATGACCTCCTGCTTAATAATCAGAGGACTATTTCTGCCCTCTCCTTATAAATATTTGAGGATTATAATGTCTTTTTTTCTCAACTTCAAGTCATAAAGAAATTTATGAGCCACTTATAAATTTCATAGGGATTAATCCATTAAGTGAAAATAATTTATAATATTATTGAGGTGAGGAATTTGTATCAGCCAAAAATGAAAAGGGATATCCGTTGTCCTCAGGATCGTGGGCATGATTTGTTCAGCGGAAAATGGAAAACCCGGATTATCTGCATCCTGAATGAAGCAGGCACGCTTCGATACAGCGAGCTTCGGGAGGAAATGGGAGATATCACGGATGCTATGCTTGCTTCCGCATTAAAAGGACTGATCGCCGACGACCTTGTGGCGCGCCAATCTTACGACGAGATACCGCCAAGAGTGGAATATTCCCTGACGGAAAAAGGAAGTTCCGTCATGCCCGTTCTGAAGAAGATGTGCAAATGGTGCAGCTTATTCTACGAGGAAAACACCGAGAATACCATGCGTCAATGCCAAAACTGCGACTATAAAAACGCGTGAGGCATTGCTGCGGCCTCCGGCTGAGCAGCGCGGACATGATGTCATTTGATTGCCTGGAATATCGTCTGGGTGGACATCATCATGAGGTTTGTCCTGACGCTTGTTCAGCGTATCAAGAAGTGGCGTAATCACCCTGTCAGCCTCCGCTGCGGCGATTGACAAGCCCCCGTCCCTGTGATTAAATGAAAGCTACAATTCAGCGTTGCCAACTCAGGAAGCGGGTGGAACTCCCGCACGGCCCCGCCACTGTTACAGTCAGGTCATGAGTTCGCAGCGCAGACGGGGGAGGATGTCCCCCCCCCTCAGGAAAGGCGTTTGCGCGGGCGAGCTCCTTCTTCTATCACGAGAAGAGAAAGGCGAGACGCGAAACGGCGTTTCGCCTTTTTACATTATTAAGGAGGTTTTCTCTATGCACAGGTTTCTCAGCGCGTTATTGGTCCTGACGGTCCTCCTGACCCTTCCGGCCGCGTCCTTCGCCGCGCACGGCGATGAGCAGGCCGACAAGGCGGGGATCCTTGTGGCGTCCTTCGGCACCTCCATGCCCCAGGCCCGCCGCGCCATCAGCAATCTGGTGAACGCCGCGAAGACGGCCTTCCCCGACGTGGAGGTCCGTCTGGCCTTCACGTCCAACATCATCCGCCGCAAGCTGGCCCGTGAGCGGGGCGAGATCATCCCCACGCCGGTGGAGGCTCTGGCCCGCATGAACGACGAGGGCTTCACCCACGTCTATGTCATGCCGACGCACATCATCCCCGGTGAGGAGTACGACGAGATCCAGAACGTCGTCGATGCCTTCGCCTCCCTGAAGGGCAAGTACGGCTTCAAGAAGATCGTGGTGGGCAAACCCTACCTGTTCGGCGTGGAGGACTGCAACTGGATGGCGAAGGTCCTGATGGCCCGTTTTGCCAAACAGCTTAAGCAGAAGGACACGGCGATCGTCCTGATGGGTCACGGCACACCGGAGCACATCGCCAACGCCATGTACAGCCAGCTCCAGCTCGCCCTGGACAAGGCCGCCTACGGCAAGTTCTTCCTCGGCACGGTGGAGGCCGCGCCCATGATCGAGGACGTCATCGCTAAGCTCAAGAGGTGCAAGAGCGTGAAGAAGCTGGTCATCTCCCCGCTGATGATCGTCGCGGGCGACCACGCCAACAACGACCTGGCGGGGGCGGACGACGACGAGTCCTGGCTGAACCTGCTGAAGAAGGCGGGCTACAAGAACATCACGCCCTACCTTGTGGGCCTGGGGGAGGACCCCAACATCGCCAAGGGCTTTGTTGAGCGCATCCGGGAGATGATGAAGTAGAGGGCAGGACCACAGTGTCCAATCCCGTCACGCAATATCGCGCCAGGCAGAGCCGGAGGGCCTGGGCCGTAGGGGGTGCGTTGCTTTTGGCGCTCACCGTGACGGCGGCCTGGCGCATCACGCTGGGGGAGTGGGCTATCCCGCTCCCCCGCGTGATTTATCTGCTGTCCCCGTGGCTGTCCGGGACGGAACGCACGCCGGCGGAAGCGCTGGTGGTGCGCGCCGTGCGGCTGCCGCGGCTTTTGTCCGCTGGGGGGGCGGGGGGGCTGCTCAGCGTCGCGGGGGCGGTGCTCCAGGGGCTTTTGTCCAATCCCCTCGCCGAGCCCTACACCCTGGGCATTGCGGCGGGGGCAGCCTTTGGCGGGGCGCTGGGGCTCCTTTTCAGCTCCCTCATGGTGACGCCCGCAGCCTTTGCCGGGGCCCTGGCGGCACTGGCCATCGTGAGCCTCATCGCCTGTCGCAGCGGCGGGACCGTGCGGGGAGGAGGGGCGCAGCTCGTCCTGGCGGGCGTCGTCGCCAACGCCGTCCTCTCCGCCGGGGTGACGTTCCTCAAGGCCATAGCGGACGATAAGTTAGGGGCCATCGTCCTCTGGCTGATGGGCAGCCTCTCCGGCGCGGGGATGAGCTCCGCCGCCGCGGTGTGGGGGGCGTCGCTGCTGGTGCTGGTTCCGGCGCTGGCCTGTGCTCCCCTGCTGGACGCCCTGTCGCTGGGCGAGGGGCAGGGCGCACTTTTGGGCGTGGACGAAGGCCGCGTGAGGACGCTGCTGCTGCTGACCACCTCGCTGGGCATCGCTGCCGTGGTCAGTGCCTTCGGCATCATCGGGTTCGTGGGGCTTGTGGTGCCTCACCTGCTGCGTATGAGCGTCGGTCCCTCCCACCGGACACTGCTTCCCCTGTCGTTCCTCGCCGGGGGCTGTCTGCTCTCCGTCGCGGACGGTGTGGCCCAGAGCATGGGAGAACTGCCGGTGGGCGTGCTCACCGCGCTCATTGGAGGGCCCTTCTTCTGCTGGCTCCTCGTGAGGAGAGGGGGGCGCAAATGAACGGCTTCGGCTTTCGTCTCAGGGGCCTGACCTCCGGCTATGGAGCACGGACGATCCTGAAGGGCATCGACGCGGACATCCCCGCCGGGGTCCTGACCTCCCTCATCGGGCCCAACGGGAGCGGCAAGAGCACATTGCTCCGCGCGCTGGCGGGCCTCCAGCCCTACGGAGGGACTCTGAACCTCACGGGGGGGGAAGGAGAACGGGAGGTGCGGAGGATATCCCGGAGGGAGTTTGCCCTCCTTGCCGGCGTCGTGCCCCAGGGGTTCCATCCGGCTTACCCCTTCTCCGTGTGGGAGGTCATCGGAATGGGGCGGCTGCCGTACAGGGGCCTCCTGGGAGGTAGGGCTACGGAGGAGGACGACGCGCGCATCGTGGCCGCGGCACGGCGCGTGGGAGTGGAGAAACTTTTGCCCCGCCCCATCACGGCCCTGTCCGGCGGGGAGGCGCAGCGCGTGCTGCTGGCCTGCGTGCTGGCCCAGGACCCGCCCGTGTTTCTGCTGGACGAGCCCACCTCGGCGCTGGACCCCAACCAGGCGGCCCGCGTCTTTGCCCTGCTTCGGGAGTTGGCGGAGGAGGGGCGGACGGTCGTGGCCGTCGTTCATGACATCAATGCCTCACTGGCCTTCTCCGGCCATTACCTGGCGCTCCGGGAGGGAACGCTGCTCTCTCAGGGCCCCATGGATGAACTGAACGGCGATGTCCTTCAGGCGTTGTACGGGACGCCGTTCCTGCCCTACCGATCCGAAAGGGGAGATGTGATGTGGCGCGCGCTCGCCGAATAGTTTTTCTGCCGTTTGTTTTTCTTTTGTCTCTCTGCCTTTGCCCAGCCGTCTTTGCGGGCCCTCGGGTGATCTCTCTTTACCCCGGGCACACGGACAACGTGCTGGCCCTGGGCGGAGAACTGGTGGGGGTATCGGAGAACGACAGCCCGGAGCTGGGGCTGCCGCGCTTCCCGGCGCGGGCTGGGGCGGAGTCCCTGCTGGCCCTTCAGCCGGACCTCGTGCTGACCCGCGGGCTGGCCGAGCGGACAAACCCCAATCTCTCCAAGGTGCTGGTCCAGGCCGGCGTGAGGGTGGAATCCATCGAGCCGCCCTCGTGGGACGAGTTTCCCGATTACCTTCGCCGCCTCGCGGGGCTGCTGGAGCTTGACGACCCCGAAGCCGGGGTGGCGCGTCTGGAAGCGACACGCGGTGAGCTCGCAAAACAGGCGGAAAAAGCTCAGGCGGGAGGGAAGGAAAAGCCACGATTTCTCATCGAGGCCACGGGCCGGGAACTGCACACCTGCTCACCGGGCTCCTGGGCGGCACGCCTGGCGGCCCTGTGCGGCGGGGTGAACGCCGCGGCGGACGCCGTTCCTCAGAGGAAGGGAAGCGCCGTGGCCCCCTGGGGGCTGGAGCGCGTGTTAAAATCTCTGAATGAAGGCTTGGACGTTTACCTTGTCCAGCGGGGGGCGATGAACGCAACGACGTTGGACGAGGTTCGGGCGCGCCCTTGGGCGGGGGCGCTGGCCGGGGTGAAATTGGCGGAGATGCCGGAGGCGGACCTGAGCCGCCCGTCGCTCCTGGGGCTGGAACGCGGAGGGAAGGAATTGCTAAAGATTTTTTATGGGGAGACACAAGAATGAAGCTTATCGTTGCGGGCGTGGGGCCGGGGGACCCGGAGCTGGCTACGCTGGCGGCGGTCCATGCAGCGGAGAAGGCCGGTTTGCTCCTGCTCCCCTGCTCCCATGACGGGAAACCCAGCGTGGCGGGCGGGGCGATTCGGGCGGAGAGCCTTCAAGTCCCCACGGCGACGCTGATCTTCCCCATGACCCGGGACGCCGGGGCGCGGGACGTGGAGCTCAAACGTCAGCTTGAGAATCTCCGCCCCCAGTGGGAGGACGCGAAGACCGTTGTCCTGCCCGTGATAGGAGACTCGGCCCTCTATGCCACAGGGGCCTATCTTTACGACGTGTGGCGGGAGCTCGTTCCGAATTTGGAGCTTGAGATGATCCCCGGCGTCTCGGCGCACTCCCTGGCCGCGTCCTGTGCCCGTCGGTTCCTGGCTCTGGGCGCGGAGATACTGTCTGTCATTCCGGGGACAGCCCCCCTTGATCGCATTGAAGCTGCCCTCCGCTCTTCCGACACAGCGGCGATCTACAAGCCCAGCGCACTGGGGGATAAACTGCGCGAGGTCGTGGAAGGGACCGGCCCGTGGCACGAATTCGTTCGGGTGGACCGTGCGGGTCTGCCGGACGAACGTATCTTAAAGGGAGACGCGGCCCTGACCCCGGCGGACGAATACCTCTCCCTGCTTCTGCTCTGGAAATAACGTCAGACGATATGTGGCGAGGGCTGCTCAGGGGCGAGCTGTGGCTGACGTTTGACGTTCTGCTGGGGCTCCTTATCGGAGACCTTATCCTTCGATGGGGGCTGGCGGATCGCCTGATGCGCCGCGCGATGCCCTGGCTCCAGCGGCACGGCATTGGCCCCGTCGTGGGGCTGGCCCTGACCCTCAGCCTGGGGTCCTCAAAAGCGGGGGCGGCGCTTTTGGCCTCCGCGCTGGATGAGGGGCGGCTGGACCGGCGCACGGCTCTGTGGGGAACGCTGATGCTGCCCCTGCCTTCCTACCTGCGGCGCTGGCCGGCGACCTTCGCCCTCGCCGTGAGCCTTGCAGGTTGGGCGGGTGGAATCTTCGCGCTGTTCCTGCTTCTGCGCAGCACGGCGCGGTTTTTTCTGGCCTTTTTCATCCTGCGCCGGGGCGGCAGGGAGGCTGAGATGGTGGCAAATCCCCTCCCCGGCCAGCAGGAGAGGGGTGGGCTTCTGAGGTGGCGAAAACTTCTGCGGACGTTGCCTTTGGCGTGGCTCTTCTTCGCCGTGGCCTACGCGCTGGTTCCCTGGGCGGACGCCTTCTTCAAGCGGTACTTCCTGGACGGGACGTTTTTGCCCCTGGCGGGCTGGACCGTGGCAGCGGCCTCCCTGGCCCATGTGTCTACGGCGCTGGCGCTGGCGGGCGGCAGCCTGGCAGCGGGAGAACTCTCGACAGCCCAAACGGTCTTTGCCCTCATCCTGGGCAGCGGCCTTGGGGT
>JAEEGY010000168.1 GCA_016280565.1 Fretibacterium sp. | reverse complement strand
ATCCCAAGGATCACGCTTGAGGCCGCCCTGACGCCGCTCCACGCCGGCACGGTCCAGTACCTTGAGGAACACGGCTTCTACGTGCCGGAGGAACTGATCCCGGAGGAATACGTGCCCGTCCGCTAAACCGGGAGCGTTTGCCCTATCCTTTTTTCCTCCACTTCAGCCACAGGACATACCCCCCGGCAATGATCACCGCCACGGCAACGCAGCCCAGCGTGATGAGGTGCAGATACCGCGCCAGAAACTCCTGGTGTTCCCCCAGCAGATAGCCCAGAAGCGTGAGCACCGTCACCCAGACCCCGGCCCCCAGCGTCGTGAAGGCCGTGAAGGAGCCGAGGGGCATCCGCGCGATGCCCGCGGGCAGGGAGATGTACTGCCGGATGACGGGCAGCAGGCGTCCCACCAGGGTACTGACGTGCCCGTGCTTCAAAAAGAAGGCGTCCGCCCTGGCCACAGACTCCTCGGAGATAAAGAAGTACTTGCCATACTTCAGGAGGAGCGGACGGCCCAGCTTCACTGCCACCCAATAATTGAACAGCGCGCCCAGGATGCTCCCCGCGATGCCCGCCGCCAGCACAGCGCTCAGCGACATCTCGCCCTTCCACGCCAGGTAGCCCGCCGGGGGCATCACCACCTCGCTGGGAAAGGGGAAGAAGGAAGACTCCAAAAACATCAGCGCCGTTATCCCCGTGTAGCCCATCTGCCCGACCGTGTTCACCAGCCAGGATGTGATCGCCGCAAGAATTTCCGTCAAAGCATAGACCTCCCAATCAACGGGTTCAGGAGGAACTCCCCCTGGACCAAATAAAATTACCTGATGATTATAGCGCGAGGGGGACTTGTCCCAAAAGGGCAGTTTGCGGTAAAATTCTTCTCGTTTTCATTTTTAGTTAGAGGAAGAGTAATGTAATGCAGGCAGAAAAAATCAGGAATTTAGCAATCGTAGCTCACATCGACCACGGCAAGACGACATTGATCGACTCCATCTTCCGCGCGGCCCAGACCTTCAACGACCACACCCAGGTGGCCGAGCGCGTGATGGACTCCGGCGCGCTGGAGCGCGAGCGGGGCATCACCATCCGCTCCAAGCCCTGCACCGTCGAGTGGAAGGGCTACCTCATCAACATCATCGACACGCCTGGGCACGCGGACTTCTCCGGTGAGGTGGAGCGTATCCTCTCCACGGTGGACTCCGTCATTTTGATCGTGGATGCCAACGAGGGCCCCATGCCCCAGACGCGCTACGTGTTGCAGCACGCTCTGTCCATCGGCATGAAGCCCCTGGTGTTCATCAACAAGGTGGACCGCGAGGGGGCCGACCCCGCCAACGCGCTGAACCAGACCTTCGACCTCTTCTTTGAGCTGGGCGCCACGGACGAGCAGGCGGACTTCCCCGTGCTGTACGGCTCCGGGCTGAACGGCTGGGCCGTGAAGGACCTGAACGATCCCCGGCGGGACAACATGGACGACCTTTTCCAGGCCATCATCGACTACGTCCCCGCGCCGGACGTGGACCCGGACGCGCCATTTTTGATGCAGGTCAGCACCCTGGCCTGGAACGAGTACGTGGGGCGCATCGGCTGCGGAAAGATCCTGCAGGGCCACATCAAAAAGGGAGAGCCCTTTGTGCGTGTCTCCACTAAATGGAACTCCACAGACCACTCCGGCAGCGACTGGACCATCACGGGCACGGAGAACGCCCGCGTTGCGCAGCTCTGGGTGACCCGGGGGCTGGAGCGCGTGGAGGTGGAGGAGGTCAGCGCGGGCGACATCGTGTGGCTCACGGGCCCCACGGAGATAGATATCGGCGACACCTTTGCGAACGAAGCCGCGGCGGAGAATCCCCTGAAGCCCCTGGCCATTGAGGAGCCGACGGTCTCCATGTTCTTCCTGGTGAACTCCGGGCCCTTCGCGGGGCGCGAGGGGCAGGCCGTGACGCTGCGGCAGCTCAAGGCCCGCCTTCAGCGCGAGATGCACGTCAACGTCTCCCTCCGTATGGAGGACCTGGGCCGTCCCGATGGGGTGAAGGTCTCCGGCCGCGGGGAGCTCCAGCTGGGCATCCTCATTGAGGAGATGCGCCGCGAGGGGATGGAGTTCTGCGTCTCCAAGCCGGAGGTCATCACGGAGACCCGGGACGGCGTGAAGATGGAGCCCTGGGAACTGGTCACCATCGACGTGCCGGAGGAGTATCAGGGCATCGTTTTTGAGAAGATGTCAAAGCGCAAGGGCAAGGTGAAGAACGTCGCCAACGGGGACCGGGGCCTGCTGCGCATTGAGATCGAGATCCCCACCCGCGGTCTCATCGGCTACCGGGGGGAGTTCCTGACGGACACACGGGGCCTGGGCATCATGTCGAGCTGCTTCAGCGGCTACGCGCCCTGGGCCGGGGAACTGGTGACGCGGAACCGGGGCTCTCTGGTGAGCCTGGACACAGGGGAGGCCACGGCCTATCAGCTGGAAAACCTCCAGAGCCGCGGCGTGCTGTTCATCTCCCCGCTGGACCCCGTCTACAACGGCATGATCGTGGGCGAGAGCAGCCGGCCGGGGGATATCCCCTGCAACCCCACGAAGAAGAAGCAGCAGACCAACCACCGCTCCGCCACCAAGGAGCTGACCACGAAGCTGGACGTTCCGCGGCGGATGCCGCTGGAGAAGGCCATGGAGTGGATCGAGACGGATGAGCTGGTGGAGGTGACGCCGCAGTCCGTCCGCCTGCGCAAGGCCATCCTGGACGAGCTGGAGCGCCGCAAGGCCCAGCGGAGGGTCCCGGTTGGGGAATAAAAAGGATGGCACAGTCTACAGTTACCTTTCAAATGGACACGGGGCTGAAGGAGAGGTTTGAGTACTTTTGCGCCGCTGTGGGGATGAATATGGCAACGGCATTTAACCTCTTCGCTCACGCTGCCCTGCGTGAGAGGAGAATACCTTTTGACATTT
>JAEEGY010000167.1 GCA_016280565.1 Fretibacterium sp. | reverse complement strand
TTCTGAATCTCCGTGCCGCCGCGGCCAATCACCACGCCGGGACGAGCTGTCCAGATCGTGAAACGCACCACATACCCGACGCGCTCGATCTCAATCCGGGAGATGCCAGCGCCCTCCCACTTCTTCATAATCCAGCTGCGAAGCTTAATGTCCTCGTGCAACTTCTTCGCGTACTCCTTGCGACCGGCATACCATTTGGACTGCCACTCCGAGGAGACGCCCAACCTGTATCCTACGGGATGAACCTTCTGTCCCACGAAAATTCCCTCCTAACGTTCCGAGACCGTAACGGTCACATGGGATGTGCGGTGCACATAAGGATGAGCCCGCCCCATGGAGACCGGACGAAAGCGCTTCATCATCGGTCCCTGGTCCGCGAAGGCCGTATAGACATACAGCTTATCCATATCCATCCCGAAATTGTGCTCTGCGTTCGCCACGGCGCTCTGAAGAACCTTGAAGACGATCCGGGCCGCCCTCTGGGGGCTGAACTTCAGGATCGTCAGGGCCTCCTCAACGCCCTTTCCACGGATGAGGGCAAGGACCTGCCTCACCTTCGTCGGGGAGATCCTCGCCTGGCGGACCATAGCTTTTGCCACAGTTCTTGACTCCATAGCGATTTCCTCCTACTTGCCCTTCGTGGAGCGTTCCTGCCCCGCGTGGTGTCCAAACTTGCGCGTCGGTGCAAACTCACCCAGCTTGTGCCCCACCATGTTCTCGCTGATGTAGACCGGCAGATGCATACGGCCGTTGTGAACGGCGATGGTGTGCCCGATCATCTGGGGAACGACGGTGGAACGGCGAGACCAGGTCTTGATAACCTTCTTGTTTCCCGATTCGTTCATATCCTCGATCTTGGCAAGGAGCCTCTGCTCAATAAAGGGCCCCTTTTTAGTGGAACGAGCCATCCTAAAATCCTCCTCGTCTGTTACTTATCGTAACGGCGGCGAACGATCAGCTTGTCGGAAGCCTTGCGTTTGCGCGTGCGATATCCCTTAGCCGGCGTGCCCCAAGGAGAAACAGGATGCTTGTTGCTCTTGCTCTTTCCCTCACCGCCGCCCAACGGGTGGTCAACCGGGTTCATCACCATGCCGCGGACAACGGAACGACGCCCGCTCCAGCGGGTCTTGCCCGCCTTGCCCAGGGAGATGTTCTCATAATCCTCATTGCCCACCTGTCCCACCGTGGCCATGCACTCAAGCAGGAACAGGCGGAGCTCGCCGCTGGGCATACGGACGTAGGCATACTTGCCTTCCTTCGCCATGAGCTGCGCGGAGGCCCCGGCCGAACGAACCAGCTTTGCGCCGCAGCCCGGCTGAAGCTCAAGGTTGTGGATCACCGTGCCCACAGGGATGTCCTTCAGCTTCAGGGCATTGCCCGGGGTGATGTCCGCCTCAGGCCCGGCGAGGATCGTGTCACCGACCTTCAGGTCCTTGGGAAGGATGATGTAGCGCTTCTCACCGTCCACATAGTGGATCAGCGCGATACGGGCGTTGCGGTTGGGATCGTACTCCACCGTGGCAACCTTCCCGGGAACGCCGATCTTGTCGCGGCGGAAATCAATGATACGGTACGCCCGACGGTGGCCGCCGCCGATGTGGCGCATCGTGATGCGCCCCGTGTTGTTGCGGCCTCCGTGCTTGCGGAGTTCCGTGACCAGGGACCTCTCCGGCTTCTGTGCCGTGATATCCTCGCGTCCCTGAATGGTCATCTGACGGCGTCCAGGGGTATACGGCTTGAACTGCTTTATCGACATACTCGCTTACCCCCTTTAGATTGAGGCGCCCTCGAAGAACTCGATGCGCTGGCCCTCGGGCAGGGCCACAATCGCCTTCTTCCAGGAACGTGTCCGGCCCTGGAAAGCGCCCATACGCTTGGGCTTGCCCTTGACGTTCATCGTGTTGACACTCAGGACATTCACCTTGAAGATCTCCTCAACCGCCTTGCGGATCTGGATCTTGTTGGCGTCCTTGTGAACCTCAAAGGTATATTTATTAAACTCCATCAGGGAGCTGCTCTTCTCCGTAACGATGGGGCGAATGATAATATCGTGAGCAATCAGATTCATCTCGCGTAAACCTCCTCGAGCCGGGCAATGACCTCAGGAGTCACGACCAGAGTCTTGGAATTCAAAAGGTCGTAAACATTGATGCTCGCGACGTTGATGCACTTGGTCCCGGAGATATTCCTGGCGGAGCGCACGACGCTGTCCGCCTTCCCCTGGTACACAACAAGCGCCTTCTCGGCATTGATGGCTTTCATAAAGGCCACCATTGCCTTCGTCGAAGCGGACTCCATCTCCATGCCCCTCACAACCGTCATCTGCTCATCGCGAACCTTAACGGACAGGGCGCTGAGGAGGGCAAGGCGCCGCACCTTCTTATTGACCTTCTGATGATAGTCCCTCACCTTGGGACCATGAGCCACTCCACCATGGATCCACAGCGGAGAGCGGGTGCTTCCCTGACGGGCGCGCCCGGTGTGCTTCTGCCTCCAGGGCTTTTTGCCACCGCCGCTGACGTCGCCGCGGGTCTTGACACTGCTCGTCCCCTGACGGCAATTCGCCAGATGGGCCACCACGACCTGGTGCATGGCCGCAACATGGACGGGGACGTTGAACACCGCGTCCGACAGGGTCATCTCCCCCAGGGGCTGCCCGTTGAAATCAACAACTTTAACTGCCGGCATGACTATTCCCCTCCTTCCTTATCCCTTTTTGTAGAGAGCAACCAGGCTGTTCTTGGCGCCCGGCACAGCCCCCTTGACAAGGAGGAGGTTGTTCTCCAGGTCGACGGCCATCACCGTCAGGTTCTTGACCGTGACCTTCTCGCTTCCCATATGCCCCGGCATCCTCTTACCCGGAAATACGCGGCCCGGATAGGAAATAGCGCCGCTGGAACCGCCGTGACGATGCTCCACCGAGGTTCCGTGGCTGAACTGCTGGCCGCCGAAATGGTGACGCTTCATGACGCCCGCAAAACCTTTTCCCTTGCTGACACCCTTGACGTCAACCTTCTCGCCCGCCTCAAACAGATCCACCCTGATCTCCTGCCCGACCTCGTATCCATCCGCCTTATCCAGGCGGAACTCGCGAAGTGTCTTCCTGGGCTCGAGCTTGTTCTTGTCGAACAGCCCCTTCAAGGGTTTGGACAGCTTGTGGGCCTTCATGGCCCCAAAGCCGAGAAGAACGGCAGAGTATCCGTTCTGTTCGGGGGTCCGGACGGCAACGACAGAGCAGGGGCCCGCCACGATGACCGTCACGGCGACTGCCTGTCCCTCAGAATCAAAAATCTGAGTCATGCCCATCTTTTTCCCCAGGATCCCTATACCCATCATTTTCTCTCCTTTCAGCTCCAGCGCTTTCCTTAAAGTTTGATCTGGATGTCGACTCCAGAGGAAAGATTGAGCTGCATCAACGCATCCATAGTCTTCTGCGTCGGCTCGATAATATCGATAAGGCGCTTGTGCGTCCGCATCTCAAACTGCTCCCGTGCGTCCTTGTCCTTGTGGGGGGACTTCAGGATCGTTACCTTCCCGACCTCGGTGGGAAGCGGGATGGGGCCGGAAACCCTGGCCCCGGTGCTCTCCGCCGTCTCCGCGATCTGGGCTGCGGACGAATCAAGAATCCTGTGGTCAAACGCCTTCAGTCTAATGCGGATTCTCTTAGCCACTTGACTGTCCCTCTTCCTCTATTGCTTATTCGATGATCTTCGTGACGACGCCGGCGCCCACCGTGTGGCCGCCCTCGCGCACCGCGAAGCGAAGACCTTCCTCCATCGCGATGGGCACGATCAGCTCCACCTCGAACGTCGCGTTGTCGCCGGGCATGACCATCTC
>JAEEGY010000166.1 GCA_016280565.1 Fretibacterium sp. | reverse complement strand
CACGCGCTCCTCAAAGTTCGTCCGCAGATCGGAACGCTCCTTCAGGCAGTTCTCCCAGCTCACCGGCATGGCGTCCTTCACGATCTCAGCCGTGTTGATGGAGTCGAAGGGGATCGCGGGCGGGTTCTTCAGCACGGAGTGCATCCAGCCCTTGACGATGTAGCCCTGCCCCTCCGGGGACAGGAACCAATCCGTCAGTTCCTCGCAAATCTTTGCGTTGCCGTGGGCGCTCCAGCCGTCTTTCACCGTCATGATGGGGGAAGGAACGCAGATGACGCCGTCAGTGGGGTAAATCACTTCAAGGGCGCTATTCTCTTCCTCTCGCTTCTTCAGCACGGACTCCTCAAGGATCATGACCATCTTGCACTCGCCCGTCTCCAGCTTCGTCAGGGCCACAGAGCCGGACTCAACCATCACGCGGTTCGCGGCCAGCTTGTCGAAGTACTCGTAGCCATACTTGTCCTTCAGGGCGGAGATAGCGACCAGCGCCGTTCCGGACGTCAGCGGGTTGGACATGGAGATAAGGCCCTTCATGGCATCGCTGTAGGCGAAGTCCTTAAACGACTGGGGCAGGTCCTCCTTCTTGAACTTCTCCGGGTTGTAGGCCAGGATCATGTTCAGGTTCCGCACGGGGTACCAGTAGCCCTCGGGGTCATACTCCAGCGCCAGGTCCTTCGCCGCCGGGGTGACGTAGGGGTGCAGAAGGTTCAGTTCCTTCAGCTCAAGGGCATAGGACGGGTCGGCCACCATCAGCATGTCGCAGCCCAGTTTCTTCGTGTCGATCTCTGCGGCGATCTTTGCCTGAAGCGTGCCCGTGCCGCCGTAGAAGAACTCCACGTCGTAGTTCGGGAACTTCTCGTGCAGGACCTCGGTCATGGCCTCGATGATGTCTTCGTACATCGAGGTGTAGATCGTCACCTTCGGCTTGTCCGCCGCCCCCGCCATGCAGGCGCAGGAAAGGACCAATGCCGCAATCAGAACCATCGCCAGTTTCTTCATCCAAGAGACCTCCCAACAAAATTTGTGCATAAAATTACGATGAGATAAGCATACCACAAACTGCGAAGTTCGTAAAATCACAACGTGGCTGAGAGGACTTCCTCCATTGAGGTGCTCCCTGCCAGGACCGCGTTGATCCCCGACTGGCGAAGGGTCTTCATCCCCTGCCGGACGGCCGCCTGACGAAGGGCGCTGTCCCCGGCCCCGTCGAGGATCATGCGCCGGAGAACGTCATCCAGGACCATGATCTCGTAGATGCCGCGCCGCCCCCGGTAACCGTTCCGGCACTCACTGCATCCGCGCGAGCGGAAGGCGCGGGTCCCTATGGGAACGCCGGTCAGCTCGCAGGTGTGGGCGTCGAGTTCGTATTCCTCTCGGCAGAGGGGGCAGAGACGCCGCACCAGGCGCTGGGCGACAACACCGGTCAGAGCGGCGGAGACCAGGAAGGGTGGGACCCCCATGTCGATCATGCGCGTGGCGGCACTGGGCGCGTCGTTGGTGTGCAGTGTTGAGAGCACAAAGTGCCCCGTCAGGGCAGCCCGGATAGCGATTTGGGCCGTCTCCTGGTCGCGGATCTCCCCCACCATGATCTTATCCGGGTCCTGGCGCAGAATGGAGCGCAGCGCGGACTCAAAGGTCAGGCCGGCCTTCTCGTTGACCTGGACCTGATTGATCCCCGCAATGGAGAACTCCACGGGGTCCTCGACTGTGACGATGTTGATGCCCGGGTGATTGATCTTCTGGAGGAGGGCGTAGAGGGTGGTGGATTTTCCACTGCCCGTTGGCCCCGTCACCAGCAGGATGCCCCAGGGCGTGCGGCAGAACATCTCCAGTTTCTCCATGTCGTCCGCCTCAAGCCCAAGCCGGTCCAGGCCCATCAGGGCCCTCTCCTTGTCCAGGATGCGCAGCACGGCTTTCTCTCCATTCATCGTGCGCAGGGTGCTGACGCGCAGGTCAATGCGCCGACCGTCCAGGGTTATCCAGATGCGTCCGTCCTGGGGTTTGCGTTTCTCAGTAATATCCATGTTGGCCATGATCTTCAGGCGGGACACCACAGAGGGCTGAAGCCCCGAAGGGTAATCGGACACCGTGTAGAGCAGCCCGTCGACGCGAAACCGCGCTACCCCCCTTCCCTCCTGGACTTCAAGGTGGATATCCGACGCGCCCTCGCGGACAGCCTGCTGAATGAGCCCATTGACCAGCTGTATCATGGGCGCATCGCTGGAGGAGGGGATGTTCTCCCGGTTCCATTGAAGGCCCCCTCCCCCCTTTGCCGCGTCGAGGATCGCCCCCTCTAAATTGTCCTGGAAGCTGTAAAGGCGGTCGAGGTTCTCCTGTATGTCCTTTTTTGTCACAATGCCGATCTTGAGCCCGCGGCCTGTCAGCATCCGCACCTCGTCCTGGGCCAGCAGGTCCAGAGGGTCGGACATGACGATAAACAGGTCTTTTCCATCAATGAGGGACAAAGGGACCAGGCTCAGGCGCTTTGCCATCTCGCGGGGGACCAGGCGAATGGCCTCCGGTTCGGCATAGCGGTGGGCCAGGGAATAGAAGGGCACGCCAAGCTGGAGGGACAGCGCCGAAGCCAGGCGGTTTTCCGTGATCACTCCCTCGGAGACCAAAATCTCGCCGATCCGTATTTTCCCGTCCTTTTGGCTTTGAATCGAAAGCGCGCGATCCAGCTGTTCCTGAGTGATGGCCCCCGTCTGGAGCAGGATTTCGCCAAGGCGGCGCCAACTGGTGCTTTGAAGGGCGTCCATTTTCTTAGTTTTCTCCCAGCAGCTTCCTCTGTGTGTTCAGCAGCTCCCGTGCCACGAGGAGACAGCGCTTTTTAGGATAGCTTCCCAATTTTTGCGATTATAACCCACTCTGAGGATAATAACGATGTGCGAGGCAGTGACTACCTGATAGAAGATATAATGATTCTTATAGGGCATACAACGAATCCCCTGAGCAGCTAAGATTTCATCGTTCATCAGCACATATCGTTCAGGCATATTTTGAAGAGTTGCGACAGACGCTCTT
>JAEEGY010000165.1 GCA_016280565.1 Fretibacterium sp. | reverse complement strand
TTAAATTGCTGTGATTGGTGCGTTACATGCCCCTGAAGTCGATGGAATACGCCTTTGAAGCGTACTCCTTCACGACCCGGTGGGTGTTGAAGAAGCTGGCGTCCAGCGCGATGGTGTGGCGCATCATGTCGACCCACTTATCGTGGTTTTTGTAGTAGGTGGGGATGACTTTCTTCTCCAGCTTGTCGTAGAGGTCCACGGCGTCCAGTGACTCGTCGTAGTGGGCGTCTGCCTCCGTCTCCGTCGGCTCCGGCCCGATGGACCAGCCCGTCACGTCCTCGATCCAGCCCTCGATCCACCAGCCGTCCAGCACGGAGAAGTTCATGATGCCATTCATGGCACACTTCATTCCGCTGGTGCCGCTGGCCTCCCGCGGGCGCATGGGTGTGTTGAGCCACACATCCACGCCCTGGGTCAGCAGCGACGCGATCTCCATGTTGTAGTTGTCGATGAAGACGATGGGGATCTCCCCCTCCAGCTCCTTGGCCTTGCGGCGGATCTTCTGGAGGATGGCCTTACCACCGTCGTCGTGGGGGTGCGATTTGCTTGAGAAGATGAACTGTACCTTTTTGTTGCCGGCGACCTTCCTGAAGCGTTCCATATCGTAGAACAGCAGATCGGCGCGCTTGTAGGTCGCGGCACGGCGGGCGAAGCCCAGGGTCAGCACGTCCGGGTCCAGCTGCACGCCATTGGTTTCAAGGACGCGTGCAAAGAGGCGCATCTTCGCCGCCTGATGCGCGGTCCACAGCTCATCCTTGGGAATGGTCAGGGCCTGGACAAGGCGTCCGGGGTCCTGCTCCCAGCCGGGGATGTGCTTGTTGTAAATCTTCCTCATGCCGGAGCTGATCCACGTGGCCGGATGGATGCCGTTGGTGATCCAGTCCACCGTCTCCATCTTGAACATGGCGTTGCTGACCTCGGCATGCTTCTTGGCCACGCCGTTGACGTAGCGGCTGTAGCGCAGGCCGAGCTCCGTCATGGAGACGCCGGGCATATTGGGCATCATGCGGCGGATGGTGGCCAGCGCTTCCGCCGGGAACACCTGGTCGATGAGGTTGAACTCAAAGTAGTCGTGCCCCGCCGGCACGGGCGTGTGCGTGGTGAACACCACCTGGTCGCGGATCTTTTCCGGGTCGTAGTAGCCCTGCTCGCGCATGAGCTCCAAAGTGAGGAAACCCGCGTGGCCCTCGTTGAGGTGGAAGGTGTCGATGTTCATGTAGCCCAGGTCGCGCAGCATACGGAGGCCGCCGACGCCTAAAATGAACTCCTGGCACAGGCGGTAGCGGTTGTCGCCGCCATAGAGGTACCAGCAGAGCTTGCGGTCATCCGGGTGGTTGGACTCAAAGTCCGTGTCCAGGAAGTAGACGGGCAGAGGATAGCCCGTGGCCCCAATAAGCTCGTAGACCCAAACGCCCACCTGGATCTCACGCCCCTGGATGGTGACCTTGATTCGGTTGGGAAGCAGGGTCAGTTCCTTGTTCGGGTCCCATATAACGGGCTTCTCCTTCTGCCAGTCGTCCGCGTTGAACTCCTGAACAAAGTAGCCCTTGCGGTAGAGCAACGTGACGCCTGCCATGGGGACCCCCAGGTCCGCGGCGCTCTTCAGGATATCTCCGGCCAGGACGCCCAGTCCGCCGGAGTAGGTGGGAATGGATTCCTTCAACCCCACCTCCATGGAGAAGTACGCCACGGGCCGGAAGGCCGGGTCGTTCTCCATCAAAGTCCTGAGCGAGTTGCCGAGGTCGCTGCGGTGCAGTCGCTGTATCATTGTATCGAAACTCCTTCCTGCCCCCTGAGGGGGTGTTCCAGCCGTCCCCCGAAGGGGCCTGCGATGCAGAACACGAGGCCCGCCACCCACAGGCATACGGGCCTTCGTTATTATCTCATAACTTGAAGTTTTTTGCGCGGGGAGATTTCTCCGCTTTCCCCTTTACGCTTTCCTGCCGTGGAAGCGCTGCCAACCCAGCCGGACGCGCCAAACGACCTTATAGGCCGCGGGGATGGAGATCATGGCCAGCATTCCGCCCGCGATGAGCCCGCCAATGGCCACCACGGCGATGGGCAGTTTCATCTCCGAGCCGCGCCCCGCCGACAGCAGCGGGACCAGTGACACGACGGACGTGACCACCGCCATCAGCAGTGACTTGAACCGCACGTGGCACGCCTCCTCCACCGCCTCATAGGGGTGCTTCCCTTCACGGCGAAGGACCTCTGCGTAGTCGATGACGACAATGGCGTTGTTAACCACCATGCCCACCAGCATGATCATGCCGATG
>JAEEGY010000164.1 GCA_016280565.1 Fretibacterium sp. | reverse complement strand
GGGGACTCCGTAGGCGGCGTGATCGAGTGTGCCGCTATTGGCCTGCCTGCGGGGCTGGGAGAGCCTATGTTTGATGGCGTGGAAAGCCAGCTTGCCCGTGCACTGTTCGGGGTTCCCGCCGTCAAGGGCGTGGAATTTGGCGCTGGGTTCGCATCTGCGCGGCTTACAGGTTCTCAAAACAACGATCCCTTTGTCATGGATAAAAATAATATAACAACAACAACAAACCATTGCGGCGGGATTTTGGGTGGCATCACAAACGGAATGCCTCTGTTGCTGCGTGTCGCGATGAAGCCAACGCCCTCTATTGCTCTGCCCCAACGGACAGTCAGTCTGTCACGCCACGAAAACGTGGAGCTCTCTATTAAAGGACGCCACGACCCCTGCATTGCCCATCGTGCTGTTCCAGTTATTGAGGCAGTGACGGCCTGTGTTCTGTTGGATATGATGTTCGATAGACTGAAAAACTTTACTCGGGAGTGATCAACGAATGGACATTGCGGAAATTCGCACAAAGATTGACGCTATTGATAGTGACCTGCTGAAGCTCTTCCTACAGCGCATGGCGCTGATGCGCGATGTCGTAGACTACAAAACCGCTCACAATTTGCCCGTTGTGGACAAGGTGCGGGAGCGCGAGGTCCTGGCCCAGATGATGGACAAGGCCGGGGATATGGAGGAGTATGCCTTCTATTTTTTCTCTAAGCTAATCAGCCTGGCCTGTGCGCGTCAAAATGAGTTTATAGCCAAGCCGACCAAGGTACGTACCCTGGTGGAGCAGGTGATGGCTCAACCCAATGAGGTTTTCCCAAAGACAGGGACCGTCGCCTGCCAGGGGGTAGAGGGTTCCAATGCCCAGGCCGCCTGCGACAAACTCCTGCCCCGAGGGCGCATCATGTACGTCAAGAGCTTCAAGGCTGTTTTTGAGGCGGTAGGGTCAGGCCTTTGCAAGTACGGCGTCCTGCCCATAGAGAACAGTTCCAATGGCTCCGTCCGCGCCGTATATGAGCTTTTGTTGGAATATCAATTTTCTATTGTACGCAGCACCGATCTCTTTATCCGTCATGAGCTCCTTGCCAAGCCGGGAACAAAACTGGAGGACATCCAGCAGGTTTACTCGCACCCCCAGGCCCTTGGTCAGTGCTCCAACTTCCTCGCCTCGCTCAAGGGGGTTGAGGTCCTCCCCTACAGCAACACTGCCTCAGCTGCTAAGATGGTTGCGGAATCGAAGGAGCCAGGACTTGCAGCTATTGCCGCACCGGACTGCGCCAAGCTCTATGGCCTCACCTCCCTGTGCAGCGACATCCAGGACAGTGACAACAACTACACCCGATTCATCTGCATTGCAAAGGATCCCGTTATTTACGCCGGTTCAAACCACATCAGCCTCATCCTCACGTGCAGCAACACGCCGGGGGCACTGAACGATATTCTCTCCAGGCTGGCGGCCCACGGAATCAATATGTCCAAGCTGGAAAGCTGTCCCGTCACGGGCAGGCATTTCGAGTTCATGTTCTTCCTTGAGCTGGACGCCTCCGTGCAGGACCCCGGCATACTGCCGATGCTGGAGGACCTGGAGCGCTCCTGCCCCACCTTCACCTTCGGCGGCAGCTATGCGCTGGTGTGAGCCATGGCTGTTTATGGATTGATCGGCCGCACGCTATCACACAGCTGGTCCGTGCCGATACATAAGGCCCTGGGGTGTAGAGAATACCGGCTCATTGAATTGGAGCCGGAAGAACTGGAGAGTTTTTTGACAAAGGAAGATATTGGCGGACTCAACGTGACGATCCCCTACAAGCGTGACGTGATGCCCCTCTGCGTTGAGTTGGCAGACTCGGCCCGGCGTGTGGGGAGCGTGAACACCATCGTCCCCTCCCCTCGCGGGCTTTGCGGGCATAACACAGATCTCTTCGGATTCCAATATGCCCTCCGCCGCGCAGGGATATCCCTGTCAGGACGCAAGGTCCTTATTCTGGGTTCAGGCGGCGCTTCCCTGGCAGCTAAAGCCGCTGCGGAGATTGAGGGAGCGAGAGATATCATCGTTATCTCAAGAAGTGGTCCCGACAACTATCAAAACATTTCCCGGCACCGCGACGCAGATGTGCTCATCAACACAACGCCGGTGGGGATGTCCCCCAACAACGGCGTTCTGCTTGTGGATCCGAAGGATTTTCCACACTGTGCCGGGGTAGCCGACATGATTTATAACCCCCTGCGCACAGCCTTCCTGATGCGCGCGGAGGCGCTGGCCCTTCCCTGTACGGGTGGATTGCCCATGCTCGTGGCCCAGGCGGCGGCGGCTGAGGAACTTTTTACAGGGGAAAAGGGGGCATGTGATAAAATCGAGGCCATCCTGAGGGACCTGCGCCAGGGAATGGAGAATATCGTCCTTATCGGGATGCCCGGTTGCGGTAAGACGACCATCGGGAAAGAATTGGCGGAGCTAACAGGCCGTCCACTTATCGACATTGATGGGGAGATCGTCAAGGCGACAGGGTGTTCCATTGAGGATATCTTTGCACGCGGTGGGGAGACGGAGTTTCGTAAGCTAGAATGGGAACAGACCGCTCTTGCTGGACAAAAGAGTGGACACATCATCGTTACAGGCGGCGGTGTGGTCAAAACCCCGGGTAACTACCCGGCTTTGCACCAGAACGGCCGCATTTACCACATTGAGCGGGACACAGCTCTGTTAGAGCGCGAGGGCCGGCCCTTGTCCCTTGCGGGGAACCTTGAGACGATGTACCGGGAACGCCGCCCCCTTTATGAGAGATTCCGCGACGTGGCAATTCAGAACAACAAGACTCCGCGCGGGGCAGCGGAGATGATATGGAGGGATTTCCGTGAGTGTGAGAATACTGGTGATTAACGGTCCCAACATCAATCTGCTAGGCACGCGGGAGCCAGACATATACGGCTCAACGACTTATACTGAACTGTTGGAGATGATACAATCTGAGGCGGTCAAGCTAAAAATTGAGGTGGATTTCTTTCAATCCAACCACGAGGGAGCCCTTGTTGACGCCATTCAGATTGCCCGTGGCAAGTTCGATGGTATCATCATCAACCCTGCGGCCTATACCCACACGAGCGTTGCAATCTTAGACGCATTGAAGGCTGTTGGGCTCCCGACGGTTGAGGTTCACATTTCCGACCCCGACACGCGGGATGACTTTCGGAAAATATCCTACATTCGTTCCGCCTGCATCGCCACCGTCAAGGGCAAGGGGCTTCCCGGGTACATTGAGGCGCTGAAGCTTCTCTGCGCACACCTGTCCGGCGCACACCAGTGTTAACCTTCCGGCGCCTCCAGCATCTTCAGGAACTCCTCCTCGCTGATGATGGGGATACCCAACTGTTCCGCTTTCTTCAGCTTGGAGCCGCCCTTGTCCCCCGCCACAAGGTAGGCGGTCTTGGAGCTGACGCTGCTGGAGGCGTTGCCCCCGAGGGATTTCACCTTTGCCTCCGCCTCGGAGCGTTTCATAGAGGAAAGCTCCCCCGTGAAAACAAAGGTTTTTCCCTTGAACTTTTCTCCTTTTATCCCGAAATCGGCCTCCTGGGAGACGAAGTTCAGCCCCCGCTCCTTTAGGCGATTGAGAAGCTCCAGGTTGGCCGTGTCATGGAAGAAGGCCTCAACCGAGGAGGCAATCACCGGCCCTACTCCCTCAATGCCGGCCAGCTCCTCTTCCGCGCTCTCCTTCAGTTTGTCCATGTCCCCGAAGTACGCCGCCAGAAGCTCCGCCACGCGTTTGCCCACATAGCGGATGCCCAGCGCGGCGATGAGGGCGGACAATGGCCGGGACTTCGATGCCTCAATCGCAGTCACTAGATTTTGCGCTGACTTCTTCCCCATGCGGTCCATCGCGGCCCAGTCGTCCAGTGTCAGATCATAAATGTCGGAGAGGGTTTTAACTTTGCCGCTCTCAATGAGCTGATCCGCCAGTTTGTCTCCCAGCCCGCGAATATCCATTCCCACGCGGGAGGCAAAGTAACTCAGCCCCTCCTTGAGCTGCGCGGGACAGGAAGCCCGGTTGGGACAGCGCAGCACAGCCTCGTCAGGCAGACGCACGACCTCC
>JAEEGY010000163.1 GCA_016280565.1 Fretibacterium sp. | reverse complement strand
GTCGTGTAATAGATCGTCGCGCCCTTCGTCGCGCAGGATATCCCCACGCTCTGCGGGCTGGTATATTCTCCCCCCTTGGGGTTGAAGATTGGCGTGGCGGGCTCAATCTGGGCCGCGCCGATGTCCGGCTTGTTGCCGCGGGAGTTGCCGAGCTGGTCAACCGTGACGCTTGTGTCGCCGCCGTCGATAGCCGCGGAGAGCTCAGCGTGTTTCCGGAAGACCGTGTGGGTGACCCTGTCGGTAGCGTCCTTGACTGTCTCACTCGTGAGCTTCGTCGTGATGGTGAGGTTATTCTTGGTCGTCACATCACTGGCACTTGCACCGCCAGCCGTTGTTATCGTTTTTCTGATGATGGAGTTCTTGACGGTCAGTTTATTTTGATTGTTTATGTGTATTCCGTCGCTGTCCGTGGCGAAGGTGCAGTAGTTGACCGTGACATTAGCCCCGCCGCTGCCAGCTGCCCCACCGACGCACAGCCCGGCACGGCAACCAGCGCCGCGCACAAAGCCAATAAACATAACGCAAATCTCTTCATAAATCTAACGCCTCCATTGGCAAAAATCTAAAACCATCTGTATATTTTCCCCACCTCGGGGAAAATATGCAAGGGGGTCAGGATGACGTTCGTGCAGGTTTGAGGGGAGGGGCAACGCGCAGCGTCCCCGGGTTGGTGTAGGTGACGAGGGCCACCGTGCCCGGAACAGGGCGGACGTAGCGCCGCTCCGTGTAATCCACCCAAACGGAGCCGGAGTTCCTCCCTTTGGAGTGTCCCGCCGCCAGGGACGCCGCGAACTCCAGCACCGCGGGGTGCTCCTCCTCCAGCTCATGACGGTCCCGCGCGCCGCGGATGATCACGTGGGCACCGGGGAGCTCGTGGGCGTGGAGCCAGATGTCCTCCCCCCGGGCCTGGCGGAACGTGACATAACGGTTGCCCCGCGCCGAAAGCCCCACAAGGATGGTCAGCCCCTCCCGCTCATAGACAAGACAGGGCGGCTCGTTTTCCTTCCCGCCCTTCCTGCCCTTCGCTTTGTTTTTGCCCTTCTCCGTCTCGGGGGCCAGCCACGCTTCCAGGTCCTTCACGGCCTGCTCAAAGCTCCCGGGTTCACTGATGGACTCCAACAGGTCGCGCTGCTCCAGGATCTCGCGGATCGCCCCCTCCAGGGCGGCGATCTCTTCCCTGATCTTTTGGGGGTCCCCCCTGGCCTTGCGGTATTTTTTGAAGTACCTCTCCGCGTTGTGTGACGGGGAGAGCCGCGGGTCCAGCGCAATGGTGAGGGCGTTCCCCTCCCAGTCCGTCAGGGTGACTTCCTCCGCCCGGGGGGGGATCTCCGCCATGTGCGCCAGGATGGCCGTGCCCTTTTGACGAAGGATGTCCGCGGCCTCACAGTCCTTTAACTGCTTGAGCAGGCCGTCACGGTGCCGCTCGCGGGCCTTGGCCGCGTGCTTCAGCCGGGCGCCGGTCTCGTGGAGCTGCCGGTCGCGTTCCCTTTGGAGCAGGGGAACGAGCACGCCCCGGGCCGCGGCGGCGAGGGCATCCTCCCCCAGGGGCTCGGCCCCGGGCAGGGGATAGCGCAGGCGCGTGAGATACCCCTTTTCCGTCCTCTGGCAGAGGAGGGCCTCGTCGTTCTCCACGGCCTCCCGCAGAGCTGCGAGCCAGGTGCCGGGGTCCCGCTCCTCCCAGTGAGCCTGGACGAGACGAGCCAGGGGACGCCCGATCCCCATCAGGTTGGGCACGTCCTCAAAGCACAGAGATGACAGCTCGCCGGGCAGGGGTCCCGTAAAGGCCGGGGGCGGAACGTAGGGGTGCCCCGGCAGGAGCGTCCGGTAGCGGTTCTGGTCGGGAGCAGAGTGGCGGGCGGCCTCCTCGATCTTATGTCCCCCATCCAACAGAAGGAGGTTGCCGGTGGGCTCCGTCGCCTCAAGGATGAGAAAGTAGCCAATGGAGGTCCCGGCCGCGATGCGGCGGCGCAGCTCAAACTCCAGGACGCGGTCGTGATCGAGCTGGCGCACCACGACGATGTCCCCGCGCACCGCCCGGCTCTTGAGCGCCTCCGCCATGGGCGTGCGGGCAGGGGCCCCTTCCTTCAGTGCGGCCACATCGCCGGACCCCGCCAGGCAGCAGCCCGCGGACCCGGCCCCCCAGGAGAGGAGCAGCCACTGATCCTCGTAGGATATTTTCAGCGCCGCCCAGGACTCGCCGCCCTCCACCCGCGAGACCCGCCAGGGCAGCCCTGGCCCCCACGCGGCCTCAAGACCGCGGATGAACTCCGGTCCAAACGCCATGAGATACACCTCCACAAAACGGACTTTTTGCTTTGGATCCCCCCCGGCACGCCGGGGCCGTTTGCAAAAATTGCCGTTTAAATGTATATTACAATATTAAGGGGTATTTGTGTCTGTGAGAACGGCGTAGGAAGTTTTTCTGACCCCCTAAAGGAAATTTTGAGGATCTTGATGTAAAATAAAGAGGTTTTGAGTAAGGAGCAGGAGGCCCCGGAGGCGGGGCGTCGATGGAGCGAAGTCCTTATCACACTGGGAGGGCTTGATAGTGGTGGATCGCTTGATGTTGAACCTGTCGAGAGTGGAGCCGGCAAAGGCGGAGGAAGTGGCTGCACCCATAGCCCGAAGGATATTCACCTCCGCTCCTGAAGCGCCGGAGATGTCCTTTGAGGATATGCTCTCCGCGTCGATACGGAAGGTCAATTCCCTTCAGCTGGAGGCTGATGATAAGGTACGGAGCCTGGCAATAGGGGAGGCGGAGGACATCTCAGAGGTGGTCCTTGCTTCTTCGCGGGCGGACGTTGCTCTGAGGATGCTGATGGAGCTGCGCAACAAGTTCCTGGACGCCTACCAGGCCCTGTCGCGCATTACAGGATAACCGGCAAAATA
The DNA here is from genome assembly GCA_016280565.1 of Fretibacterium sp. GTDB lineage: Bacteria > Synergistota > Synergistia > Synergistales > Aminobacteriaceae > JAFUYV01. Next base: position 12,579 of record JAEEGY010000163.1, on the reverse strand, counting down.
TCTGAAGTATCATGGATGCTCTAAAGCGCTGGCTTGGGTCCTTTCTTCGTTTTTGGTCTGCCCTGAAGCTGTGGCAGCGGGCCTCTCTCGTCCTGGTCACCTTCCTGGTCCTGGGAGGGCTCGCTGCGCTTGTCCTCATGGCGGGACGCACCACCTACGAGCCGCTCTTCGCAGGGCTGGAGGTGGAGGACCAGGCCGCGATCGTTGATTATCTGAGGGAGAACAACATCCCCTACAAGCTGGACCCCGCGTCGAACGCCATCCTCATGGGGGGCGGGAACGTCTATGAGACGCGCCTGGCCCTTGCCCAGCAGGGGCTCCCCAAGGGCGGGAGCACGGGGTTTGAGATCTTCGACGACTCGAAGATGGGGATGAGCGAGTTCCAGCAGAGGATCGCCTACACCCGCGCCATTGAGGGCGAGCTGGCGCGCACCATCACCCAGCTTGCCGCGGTGGACTCCGCGCGGGTCAGCGTGGTCATCCCGGAGCAGCGTTTGTTCCTGGAACAGCAGAGGCCTTCCACAGCCTCTGTGCTGTTGCGCCTGCGCCCCGGCTCGACGCTTGGCCCAACGCAGGTGAAGTCCATCATCCATTTGGTGTCCCACAGCGTTGACGGCCTTGCTCCGGACCAGGTGACGGTGGTGGACACCGACGGCCATGTCCTGTCCGACATGATCTCCGACTCCATGTTCATCTACTCGCAGGACGGCAACAACTCCGTGACCTCCGTCCAGCGGGAGCTGGAGCGCCAGCACGAGAGGGAGCTGGAGACGAAGGTGCGCCTGATGCTGGAGCAGGTCTTTGGCCCCGGCACGGCCGTCGTCCGCGTGAAGGTGGACCTGGACTTCGACAAGCGTTCTTCCTCTTATGTGGAGTACACGCCCAACCCGGAGACGGGTCAGGGCGTCCCGCGGAGCAACGAACGCCAGGAGGAGAGCTACACCGGCCAGGGGCAGCCCATCACCGGGACGCCGGGAACCACGACGAACATCCCCGGCTACGCCATAAACACCCAGAACGTCGAGAGCGAGTACAACCGCTCCAACTCGACGACGAACTATGAGATCACGACGCGGAAGGGCGACCAGATCATCACGCCGGGAGGCGTGCGGCGGCTGTCCGCGTCCGTTTTGGTCAACGGTGAGCTTGACGAGGACCGGCTGGCCGAGCTGCGCGAGGTGATCTCATCGGCGGTGGGCTACAACGCCGCGCGGGGCGACACATTGGTCGTGAAGGCGATGAAGTTCTCGACAGCCTTTGCCGATGCGATGGCCGAAGAGATCAAGAAGGAGCGCCTGTGGCGCATCCTGTCCGGCTCGGTGGTGTTTATCACCATCCTGCTCCTGGTGGGGGCGCTGTTCCTGTGGTGGCTGCGCCGGCGCCGTGCCCGTCTGGCTGTTGAGACCGTCGAGGCGGAGGGCAAGAAGGTACCCACGATCCAGGAGATGCTCACGTCTCCGGACCTGCTGGCCTTCCAGGGTGAGCTGGCCGTCATTGAAGAGCAGTTGAAGGCCTACGCGAGGAACAACCCCGACGAGGTTGCCAACCTCGTCAACGAGTGGCTGTCTTCGGATGATTAAAGGAGTCCTGTGATGGCAAAACAAAGCTCTTTGAACATCTCCGGAAGAGAGAAGATAGCGGTGCTGATGGTCTCGCTGGGCAACGATATTGCCCCCGAGATCTATAAAAAGCTGGATGACGCCACCATTGAGCTGATCACGCTTGAGATCGCGAACCTGCGCAAGGTGTCGCCGGAGCTCAAGCTGGAGGTCCTGAAGGAAGCCCAGGAGGTCCTCATGGCGCGTGAGTTCATGGCCCGCGGCGGCGTGGACTATGCGCGGGATGTCCTGGAACGCGCCCTGGGGCCGGAGAGGGCGCAGAACCTGTTGGCCCGCATCACGGCCAGCCTCCAGGTCAAGCCCTTCGACTTCATGCGCCACACGGACGCGACGCAGATCCTGGGCTTCATCCAGAACGAGCATCCCCAGACCATCGCCCTTATCCTGTCGTATCTGGAACCGCCGCAGGCGGCGATGATCCTGAGCGGCCTTACGCCGGAGATGCAGGCGGAGGTCACGAAGCGCATCGCCACCATGGATCGCATCACGCCGGAGGTCCTTCGGGAGGTGGAGCGCGTGCTGGAACGCAAGCTCAGCACGGTCATGGGCCAGGACTTCACCATGGCCGGCGGCATCGATGCCGTGGTCGCTCTCGTCAACAGCGCCGACCGCACCACGGAGCGCAACATCATGGAGTACCTGGAAGAAAACGATCCGGAGCTGGCCGAGGAGATCAAGAAGCGCCTGTTCGTGTTCGAGGACATCATGCGCCTGGACGACCGTTCGCTGCAGCGCATCCTGCGCGAGGTGGACATGAAGGAACTCAGCCTGGCCCTGAAGGGCGCGACGGAGGAGCTCAAGACCAAGTTCTTCAAGAATATGTCCAAGCGTGCGGCCGAAATGCTCCAGGAGGATATGGAGTACATGGGCCCGGTCCGCGTCAAGGACGTGGAAGAGGCCCAGCAAAAGGTGGTCAACGTGGTCAGAGGCCTGGAGGAGCAAGGCGAGATCGTGATCGCCTCTGGCGGAGATGACGACCTCGTTGTCTAGGGTCCACCAGAGGGTGCTGCGCGCGGTGCGCCTCCTCCCTCAGGCCGTCAAGATCGGCATCGCCGAGCCGGACCCCCAGGAGGAGGAGACGGGCGAGGAGCCGAAACAGGAGGAGCGGCCACATCCCGCTGTTCCCCCGCGTCCCCGGCCCTCTGCGCCTGTGAATCGGACGGCCCGGCGCACTCCGCCGCCCCCCAGCCCCAACAAGGAGCTGCTCCAGAAGATCGAGGAGCTCCAGGCGAGCCTGAGCGAGGCGGAGGCGAAGAACGCCGCTCTGACCCAGGAGAGAGATAAGCTGGCGTCGGAGATCGACGGAGTGAAGGCGGACTACGAGGGGCGAAAGAAGGAGCTTGAGGCGGGCGCCGCCGCCGAGGCTGCCAGGGTGGCCGAGGAGGCGCGGGCCAGGGCAAAGGATGAGGGCTGGAACACCGGCCACTCCGAGGGGCTCTCCGCCGCCCAGGCCGAGGTGAAGAAGGAGTACCTGGACAAGTTTTCGGGGCTTGTCTCCCTCCTGGAGGGCATCAACAAACGCCTTGAGGAGAGCTTCACCAAACTGGTGTCGCTCAATCAGCCCCACATGATCCGTATGTGGACGGAGATGCTGCGGCGGATGCTGCACCGGCAGGTTGAACTGCACCCCGAGACCATCGACACCGTCCTGTCCGACCTTCTGTCCCGCCTGAGCGACAAGAGCCAGGTCGTTATTTACGCCGCCCCGGACGACGTCTCCCGCCTGGAGGGCGACATGGACGCTGAGTTCCGCGAGGTCCTGCGCGGCGTCCACCACCTGGATATCAAGACAGACTTGAACGTGGAGCCGGGGAGCTGCATCGTGGAGACGTCCCTTGGCGTTTACGACGCCCGCTGGCGGACGCAGATGGGCCAGGTGGAGTCGGTCATTGACAGCATCTTCCAGCAGATCAAAAAAGAGGAACAGAAGGAAGAATCGGCGGGGGAGGCGAAGGCATGAGCGAGGCCGGGGAAGTCAGGGCGGAGGATATCACCTCCCCGGACGAGGTCAACCTGTTCCAGCTCTTCTCGGTGGACCTGCTCCAGACCCCGCTGGTCAAGGTGAACGGCCGGGTGGTGCAGGTGGTGGGCCTGGTGGCGGAGTCCCAGGGGCCCGACGTTCGCGTGGGGGACCTGTGCCACATCTGCTTCCGGGACGGGTCTCACGAGCTGGCCGCCGAGGTGGTGGGCTTCCGGGAGAACCGCGTCCTGCTGATGCCGCTGGGGGCGCTTCAGGAAGTGGGCCCCGGCTGCGATGTGATCTCCACCAACCACCCCCTTGAGGTGGGCGTGGGGGACGCGCTGCTGGGCCGCGTGCTGGACGGGCTGGGAAATCCCATTGACGACAAGGGGCCCATCGTGGCCTCGGATTTTTATCCCCTCTACGCCCTGCCGCCCCACCCCCTGAAACGCAAGATGGTGGATACGCCGCTCTCCGTGGGCGTCCGCGTCATCGACGGGATGCTGACCCTGGGCAAGGGCCAGCGTATTGGCATCTTTGCCGGTTCCGGCGTGGGCAAGAGCACCCTGTTGGGCATGATGGCGCGCTACACCACGGCGGACGTCAACGTCATCTCCCTGGTGGGGGAGCGTGGCCGTGAGGTGAGGGAGTTCATGGAGCGCGACCTGGGGCCGGAGGGGCTGGCACGGTCGGTGCTGGTGATCGCCACGTCGGACCAGCCGGCGATGATCCGCCTCAAGTCGGCTATGACCGCCACGGCCATCGCGGAGTACTTCCGCGACCAGGGCAAGGACGTCCTCCTGATGATGGACACCGTGACCCGTGTGGCGCGCGCCCAGCGCGAGATCGGCCTGGCTATCGGGGAGCCCCCCGCCACGAGGGGCTACACTCCCTCGGTGTTTGAGATGCTGCCGCGCCTGCTGGAGCGTGCCGGGGCGGGCGAGAAGGGGAGCATCACGGGCATTTACACCGTCCTTGTGGACGGCGACGACATGAACGAGCCCGTGGCCGACAACGTCCGGGGTATTCTGGACGGGCACGTGGTGTTGTCCCGCCGCATCGCCGCGCGGAACTTCTACCCCGCCGTGAGCGTGCTGGACAGCGTCAGCCGTGTCATGCCGGTCCTTGTCTCTCAGGAGCACCGGGACGCCGCGGGGCGCGTGCGCGACCTGCTGGCCACCTACGCAGAGTCTGAGGACCTGATCAACATCGGGGCCTACAAGCCGGGCTCCAACGTGCGGGTGGACTGGGCGATTGAGAACATGGAGAGCGTGCGGGCCTTCCTGTCGCAGCGCGTGGAGGACCCCACTTCCTTTGAGGAGACGGACCGGCGGCTCCTGGCCCTGGCCCCCATGCCGGACCAAAGACCGGCGGAGGCGGCGGCTAAGGCTTCTTAAAGCGGGCGGACGCCGCGGCCGAAGAAAAAAAGAATGCTGTTCCCTGTAATTATCTGGAGGTTTTGCCGATATGTATCAGCGCGTGAAGAGATTTAACCGCATCCTGAAGATCCGCGAGGACAGCCGCCGGGAGGAACAGGCCATCCTTGCGTCTGAGCGGCGGGAGGAAATGGACGTGCTGGACCGCCTCGCGGCCCTTGAGACGGAGAAGACCACGGCCGTCAGGGAGTTCAGCAAGGCAGGCGAGCAGGGGATGAGCGGGACGCAGCTCTGGTTCCAGCGGCAGTTCATCGACGCCATCGATACGGACATCGCCAGGGGGCACGTCTCCCTCAACGACGTCCGCCAGCGCATTGCGGGCACGGAGGCGCGCCTGGTGGAGCGCCACAAGGACGTGCGCGTCATGGAGGCCTACATCGGGCACCTGAAGGAGGCCGCGTTCAAGGAGGAGCTCGACGCCGAGCAGATCGAGCTGGACGACGTGGCCACGATGCAGTATGCCCGGGTGAAGAGGGAGGGAGCGTAACGTGATCGGTCCCGATTTAACGAGAGTCAACCAGGTCTTGAGCCGCATTGATGAGATCGTGCGGAAGACCATGCCGGACAATCCTCCTGTGCAGCCTGTCAAAAACCGTTTTGTTGATGTCCTTGACGAGGTCAGCAAAAAGAAAGCCCAGGCGGCCCCCAGGACGGGCAAGCTCTCCTACGCGGAGCTCCAGGACGTCATCGACCGCTGCGCCGACCGCTATAACGTCGATCAGGAGCTCATCCGCGCCATGATCCAGGTGGAGTCCGGCTGGAAGACGGACGCGATCTCCAGCAAGGGGGCGCAGGGCCTCATGCAGCTCATGCCCCGCACCGCCGCCATGCTGGGCGTCGCCGACCCCTTTGACCCGGAGCAGAACATCGAGGGCGGGGTCAAATATATCTCCGACCTGACCGATAAGTACAAAGGGGACGTTGAGAAGGCTCTGGCAGCCTACAACGCCGGCCCGGCCCGCGTGGACGGAGGGCATATCCCGTCTGTGTCGAGCCGCTACGTCAAAAATGTGATGGCGCTTTACCACCGCATTCGGGAGCAGGGCTGATTTTGGAGGAAGTCTAAATGGCAGAGGAACGTGCGCCTGAGGCAGCAGCAGCAGCAGCGGAAGAAGCTGCCGCGGTAGTCCCGGCGAAGAAGAAAAAGAAAAAAAAACTTGGCAAGATTTCCCTGCTCTTCTGGATGATCCTTCTGGGGGTGGGAACGGCGGTAGGACTTCACCTCAGCGGTTTTTGGGATGGGCGTCCGCTTTTCTGGAGCATCATCCCGAAGATTCCCTATGTGGGGGAGCCGCTGGCGGACTTTTTCAAGGTCCCGGCAGAGTACTCCCTGACAGTCAATGAGCGCCGCGCGATCGAACTCATGGAGTGGCAAAGGCGCCTGGATGAGCGGGAGCGAAACCTGACGGACCGCCGCGCCGGCCTGGATACCCTGTCCACTGATCTGGGCACCCGGATAACGGAGGTCCAGCGCCGGGAGGAGCGGGTGGCCGAGGCGGAGGAGATCGCCGCTTCGGGCGGCAAACCCACCCAGAGCGAGCAGGAGCTCATGAACCAGGTGGCGCACACCTATCAGGATATGTCCGCCCGGAACGCCGCCGCGGTGGTGGAGCAGCTCAGGGATTCCCTGGCGGTGGAATTGCTGCTGAAACTGCCCAACGAGGCCAGGGCAGCGATCCTTGGAAAGATGAAACCCCAGAAGGCGGCCCGCCTGACGGAGCTCATGGCCAGGCCAAAACAATAAAACGAGAGGACGTGGGGACGATGGCAGACGCTCTCCCTTTTGTGCAGGTCAATCTAACCCAGGGCGGTGTGACGCCCGGCACGGACACGGGAGGCCGGGGCGTGAGCGGAGAGACGGCGGAGCCCGGCCTCTTTGACAGCCTCGTTGCGGAGTTTGCCAGCGCACAGGAGCCGGAAGCCCAGGCCTCTGTCGAGGCATCCGTGCCCCCTGTGCCGCCCGCGCCGCAGATGATGGAACCGGCAGGGCAGGAACAAGCCTCCCTTCAGCCCCCTGTGCTCCTTGCTGAGTCTGCGCTCTCGTTGGTTGCTTCTATGAAAAGCGAGCCGGATAAGGCGGAGCAAACGTCCCAGCCGCTTCCGGAGCCAGCGGTGGACACAAAGGCAGTGGACGCCCTTCTCCAGAAAATGGAAGCCCTGATGAACAAGGGGCTCCTGAGCCCGGAGGGGGCCGAAAAGCTGGCCTCCCTGCTGTCGAAGCTGAAGACGGCGAAGCCGGAGGAGCTTCCCTCTCTGCGCGAGGAACTGCTTCAGACGTTGGAGGAGCTTTCCCCCGAGCTGGAGCCCGAAGTGGCGGAGGACCTGAAACAGCAGCTTGCCGTCCTGTTCCCCGGCCAGCCGGAGGGGGAGATGAAGACAGACCCCGCGTCCGTGCCCGCCCCCACGGAGGTAAAGGAGAAGACGGAGAAACCCGTCACTGGCGCAAAAAAACTCCCGTCCCGTGAGAAGCCGGAGGAGACAGAGGAGACAGAGGAGACAGAGGAGACAGAGCCCGATGAGGAGCCCGCCGCAGACGGGACGGCGGAGCCCGCGGCAGCGGCCATGCCTCAGGACACCCGCCAGCCCGATGACGGCGGCAAGCCCCGGGAAGGGGCCGTCCCTGTGACGGAGCCGGAACAAAAGCCCGCCCAAACTGCGGAGACAAACTCCCCTGAGAAGGGGACGGTTCAGCCCGCCCGTGAGGACAAAACCCAGCGCCGCCAGAGCCCATCGGATGAAGCCGCAGCAGCGGCGGCAGCCTCTCAGCCCAGGGCACAGGAGGCCGCGCCGAAAGAGTCCGCCGCGCCCCAGAAAGAGGAAAACCAGCCCCAGGCTCCCACCGTTCAGCGCGCCGGGGAGGAACAGCAGCCCAACACCTCCCGCGATAACGGCGGGAACACCGGGGACGCGGGCGCCCAGAGCAGCCGCGGCCAGCAGCAGCCGGCGCAACCGGGCCTTCGCCGGGCCGCCGGGAATGCGTCCGCCGGGGAGGCCGCCAGGAACCGCACGGAGGGCCAGGACAACACGCGGGGGGTCAACTTCCAGAGCTTCTTTGAGGGCGTGCTGAGCAGCCGCCGCACGGGGGCGGCTCCCGCGCCGATGAGCCTGGCGCCCAACACCCCCAACGCCGCCTACGCCCCGCGGGCCGAGGTGCTGCGCGACGGGCTGGTGAACGTCATCCGCTTTGTGCGCGCCGACGGGGTGCGGAGGGCCAACGTCATTGTCGATCCCCCGGCGCTGGGGAGGATATCGGTGGAGCTCACCACCAGCACGAGCGGCGTGGAGGCCTCCATCCGGGTGTCCAGCGAGCAGGTTCGCCAGCTTGTTCAGGACCAGATCTCCCAGCTCCGCATGACGCTGGAGCAGCAGGGGGTCCAGGTGACGCAGTTTGACGTGGACGTCCAGCAGGACAGCGGCGAGCGCCAGCAGGGCCAGGGACAGCCCGGTCAGGATGGAGAACAACGCCGCCGGGGCCGCATGGGGGACGCCGAGGAGCCAGAAGAGGCCGAGGACGAGTTCCGCGTGGACCTGGAAGAGGGAATGTTGCACTGGGTGGCGTAGCCGGCCAGTTGCTGCGGTTGGATAACGGCGCGGGGGCCCGGAGGGGTCCCCGCGTTTTTCTGGTAAAATGGAGGCAATTTTGAGAGCGGCAGAGGCCGGCGAGGGGAAGATAAGTGGACATTCTTGAGGGGCTCAACGATGAACAGCGCGCGGCGGTGACGTCCACCGAGGGCTTTGTCCGCGTGGCCGCCGGGGCCGGCTCCGGCAAGACACGCGCGCTGTCCCGCCGGTTTGCGTGGCTGGTGAACGAGCTGGGCGTCATGCCGGGGAACATCCTCTGCGTCACCTTCTCCAACAAGTCCGCCGGGGAGATGCAGCGCCGCATCCACAACCTCATCGGCGACAACGACACGGGGTATATCAGCACGTTTCATGGCTTCTGCCTCTCCGTCCTGCAGGAGGAGGCGCATATCATCCAGTACCCCCGGAGTTTCATGGTGCTGGACAACACGGACATCGACGCCATGCTGGACATCATCTACCGGGAGCGGGGCCTGACGCTGCGCCACATGAGCTTTTCCCGCGCGCGGGACATGATCGAGATCCGCAAGACGATCACCGAGACGGACTATTACAGGGACATGACCGCCATGCCGCTGGAGCCGCTGCGCCAAAAGTACGAAAGCGCCTCCGACCCCTCGGATATCATTTTTTATGGCTACCTGTATCAGGAAAAGAAATGCTTTGGGCTGGACTACAACGACCTCATCATGCTCACCCTCCACGTGTTTGACCAGGACAGGGAGACCCGGCAGAAATGGCAGCAGCGCCTTGAATATGTCATGATCGACGAGTTCCAGGACATCGACCGGCTGCAATACCGGCTGATGGAGGCGCTGTGTGGCTATCACAAAAACCTCTTTATCGTCGGCGACCCGGACCAGACCATCTACACCTGGCGCGGCGCGGACGTGCGCTACTTTCTGGACTTCGACAAGGCCTTCCCCGGGGTCAAAACGATCTCCATGATGAAGAACTACCGCTCCTCGCCGCAGATCATCGCGGCGGCCAACAGCCTCATCAGCAAAAACAGCGTGAGGATGGAAAAATCTATCCTTCCCACCCTGAAGGACGGCGCGCCCGTGCTTTGTTATCACGCCAGCAATTCTGAGGAAGAGGCGTCCTGGATCGTTGGAGAAATAAAAAAACTTCGCGAAGCCGGGGCGGAGCTCCGCGATATCTGCGTCCTCTACCGGGCGCACCATGTCACCCGGACGCTGGAGGACGTTTTCATTAAGGAGAAGATCCCCTACACGATATACAGCGGGGTCCCCTTCTTTGAGCGGCGGGAGATCCGGGACGCGCTTGCCTACCTGCGGATGATCGCGTTTCGGGACGACCTGTCCTTTGCCCGGATCGTCAACGTGCCCCGGCGCAACATGGGGGAGCGGCGCATGGCCTTCCTCCGCGAGTATGCCGCGCAAAACAACTGCACGCTGTGGGAGGCGCTGAACCTCACCGTTGAGCAGGAGATTTTCAAAGGCACGCGGGCCGCGCAGTGCATCGCCCTCATCGAGGGGCTGGCAGGGGACAGTTCTTCCCGGCCGGTCTCGGAGCTGCTGGCGGAGGTGCTGGACGCCAGCGGCTATGAGAGGATGCTCCGCACAGAGGGGGCCCAGAACCGGCTGGACAACCTTGCGGAGCTGGAACAGTCCGTGCATGAGTTCGAGACCACCTGCGGGGAGGAGGCCGCGCTCCCGGACTACCTTGCGCGCATGGCGCTCTTCACGGGCTCGGACGCCGGCGACGCCCGGGACAGGGTGAAGCTCATGACCGTCCACGCCGCGAAGGGGCTGGAGTTTCCCTATGTCTTTCTCTGCGCCATGAACGAAGGGGTCTTCCCCTCGCAAAAGACGCGGACGCGGGAGGGGATGGAGGAGGAACGCCGCCTGGCCTTTGTCGCCATGACGAGGGCGCAAAAGGGCCTGTTCCTCTCGGAGGCGGGAGGGCGGAACTCAGACGGCTCGCCCCGCTATCCCTCGCGGTTCCTGCTGGATATCGGCGAGCCGCTTTTGAAGTTCATCCAGCGGCCTGCGGACAGCCTGATCGCGGACGCAAGGGAATATATCGCCTTCAGCAGCCATTGGCTGGAAAGGGGAGCGGAAGAGGCGATCTTTTCGGTGGGGGAGAGAGTGACGCACCGCACCTTTGGGGAGGGCGTTGTCCTGGAGGTCGACAGGGGACGCTCCGCGTACCGGGTCCGCTTTGACGGCCTGCCCACCCCGCGGGTCCTGTCGTTCAGGGCCCCGTTGGAGCGTCTGATTTCCCTGTGACCTGGTCAACGAGCCGCATCGTCTTTCCGCTCCAGTCCACCTCGCACGCATCACCGGGACGGCGTTCCAGATGGTGGGTCAGCAGGTCAGCCACGTCGCCGGACGAGATCCTGTTCTCCTTTGCGATATTCACACGTCGTTGATGGAACGCTTCGGGATATGGCGGAGTCTGGCTATTGCATTCTGCAACATACCAGACTCTGCCGATCTCAGGATCAACTTATTTTTTTTGCTGTGTCGATCTCAGGGCTGGCCCTGCCGTAAGCGTCAACGCGAACATGGCCGCTTCTAACGACGCTTATTGCTTCTCGACCTTTTGGATCTCCATGTCCTCAGGAAGCATATAGCTGAGGAGCATCGCGACGACAAAGACCACCGCCACAACGTTAGCTCCGAAGACATCCTTAATGAGCTGTGGGAATATCTGCCAGATGCCGATTTCCGTGGAGGCCGTGAAACCTACGCCCACCGCCAGCGACAGGGAGGCTATGGTCATGTTCCTCTGAGTGAATCCACAGTGAGCAATCATCTGCATACCGGAGAGGAGTATCTGGCCAAACAGCATGATAGTGCAGCCGCCCAGCACCGCCTGAGGCAGAGACGCGAAGAAGTTCCCCACCACGGGAATGAGCCCGCCAAGGACCATGCAGAGCGCCCCGGTCATGATGGTAAAGCGGTTCACGACCTTCGTCATGGCAATGAGGCCTACGTTCTGGGAGAATGAGGTCACGGGCGAGCAGCCAAACAGGGAGGAGAAAGCGGAGGCAAAGCCGTCGCAGGCTAGGGAGCCGGAAACCTCCTGATCCGTGATGGGCCGTCCAAGGCCGCCCATGGTCATGGCGGAGGTGTCGCCGATGGTCTCCGCAGCGGATACGAGGAAGATGATGCACACCGAGAGGATGGCTCCAAGATGGAACTCCGGCTTGAACATCATGAAGTGCGGGAAGGAGACGGCCCCGCCGGACAGTATGCCGCTCAGGTCCACCTTGCCCATGAAGATGGAGAGGATGTAACCCGCGATGAGTCCTGCCAGGACGGAGAGCTGCTTCAGGTAACCCTTCGTGACCGCGGCCCAGACCAGACACACCACCAGGGTGAAAACTCCAATCGTCAAATTAGCAGCGGAGCCAAAATCCCCGGCATAGCCGCCGCCGAAGGAGCGGGCCCCTACCGTGAAAAGGGACATACCGATGGCCGTCACCACGGAGGCCGACACAATGGGCTTGATGAACTTCGCCAGATACCTGGCGAACAGGCCCAGGGTCCCTTCCATGATGCCGCCGACGAGTACCGCGCCAATTACGGCAGGATAACCATAGTTCACGGCGATGGAACACAGGATCGTCACAAAGGTGAAGCTGACCCCCATGACAATGGGCAGCCGCGCCCCGATCCTCAACCCGGTCCCCGGAAGGACGATGGGATAGAGCTGGATCAGCGTGGCGATCCCCGCTACGAACATGGCGTTCTGCAGAAGCATCCCCGTCTGTTCCCCGGAGAGCTGAGCTGCGCCCGCGATGATCGTGATAGGCGCAAGGTTGGATACGAACATGGCCAACACATGCTGCAAGCCGAATGGAATGGCCTTCCCAAACGGCACCCTGCCGTCCAACTGATAAATGTTGTCAATACTGACAGGGCTGGAAAACTTTACTGACATAGTGCTTCCTCCTTCTTTTTTTTGGGAGGAATGTTATTCCTCCTCAATCTGCTCTGTTCCCTTCTTCATG
>JAEEGY010000162.1 GCA_016280565.1 Fretibacterium sp. | reverse complement strand
CAAGGGAATGGAGATATCCACCGGCCTTATGCCGGACCGGATATTTCAGGAGATGTTGCCGGGTATGTCGTTCAGTGTGCTCTCCGGCCCCAGTCACGCTGAGGAGGTCGTCCGCAATCTGCCCACGGCAGTGATCGTGGCCTCGCATGACTCTGCGGCGGCCCTGGACTGGCAGGCATTGCTGAACAGTCCCCACTTCCGCGTTTACACCAGCGGAGACGTGCTGGGCGTCGAGCTGGGGGCGGCGGTGAAGAATGTCATCGCCATCGCGGTGGGGGCGGCCTACGCGCTGAAGTTAGGCGACAACGCACGGGCAGCCCTGGCGACGCGGGGGCTGGCCGAGATCATGAGGCTCGGCCTGGCCATGGGGGCAGAGCTCTCCACCTTAGCGGGTCTGGCGGGCGTGGGGGACCTGATGGTGACCTGCTACAGCATGCACTCCCGCAACTTCCGCTTTGGCATGGCCATTGGACGCGGGGCCAGGGCGGACGAGGCTGCAGCGGAGATCGGCGAGGTAGTCGAGGGGGCACACACGGTGAAGGCTCTGGTGGCCGTGGCGCGAAGCAAGGGCGTCGAGCTGCCCATCTCCGAGGGGGTCCATTCCCTTCTCTATGAGGGCGCGGCGCTCCAGGAGGTTATCGGGCGGCTTCTCTTCCGCGAGCCCAAGCCGGAACATCGGGTATAATATTTCTTACTTTATGCTTTACTTCATATTTTATGGAGGGGGTAAACTCTCATGGCAAAATCAAAGGTGTACTTTACGGATATGCACGTCACGTTCGAGGAGCCATTGCCCGCGAAGCTGAAAAGGCTGATGCGGCTTGCGGGATTTGAGACCATCAATTTTAAGGACAAGTTCACGGCTGTCAAGATCCATTTTGGCGAACCGGGGAACCTGGCCTTCCTGAGGCCTAACTATGCCCGTGTGGTGTGTGATTACGTCAAGGAGCTGGGCGGGAAGCCCTTCCTGACGGACTGCAATACGCTCTACGTCGGAGGGCGCAAGAACTCTCTGGACCACCTGGACAGCGCCTATCAGAACGGGTTTAATCCTCTGGTGACGGGAGTGCACAGCATCATCGCCGACGGGCTCCGCGGCCTGGACGAACATCTGGTGCCTGTGGAGGGTGGCGACTACGTCAAGGAGGCTAAGATCGGCGCGGCCATCATGGATGCGGATATCGTCATCTCCCTGGCGCACTTCAAGGGGCACGAGGCGGCTGGGTTCGGCGGGGCCATCAAGAACCTGGGCATGGGCTCTGGTTCCCGGGCCGGAAAGATGGAGATGCACAGCGCGGGCAAGCCTCACGTGGAGCAGGAAAGCTGCGTGGGCTGCGGACGCTGCGTCCGCATCTGCGCCCACGGCGCGCCCAGCGTGACGAACGGCAAGGCCAGCATAGATCAGGACAAGTGCGTTGGCTGCGGGCGCTGCGTCGGGGCCTGCCCCACGGACGCAGTGCAGCACAACTGGGACGAGGCCAACGACGTCATGAGCCGCAAGATGGCGGAGTACACCAAGGCTGTCATTCAGGGCCGGCCGAACTTCAACATCAATATGGTCATCGACGTGTCGCCCTACTGCGACTGCCACGCGGAGAACGATATCCCCATCGTGCCGGATGTGGGGATGTTTGCCTCCTTCGACCCCGTGGCCCTGGATATGGCCTGTGCTGACGCGGTGAACCGCCAGCCGGCCATTGAGGGCAGCATGCTGGCCCAGAGTGCTCACACCCACCACGACCACTTCACCGACGTTTTTCCTGACACGTGCTGGATGGCGGCGATGGAACAGGGACAGAAGATCGGCATCGGGACAATGGAGTATGAGCTGATCCGGGTTTAGGTAGTTAAAATTAAAAAGGGAAGGGGAGGCATAGCCTCCCCTTCCCTTTTTCAGTCTCTTTTCGATATCGTAGGCCCCTACCGGTAAAAACGCCTTTGCCGTCTCTCTATTGAACAACTCCAATGCTGTGTGAAAACGCGCGCCATGAGAGTTGAGTCTCTTGTCAGCTTCAGAAATCACAGTGCGAGGCTCGACATTCGGAGTCCCTGTTTCAAAAGGCCGGTAATGTTCAACTGCAATCCATTTTAGGCGCTCATTCACTGCCTCCGCGATAGACAAGCCCGAAGAGCGCAAACGACAAGAAGCAAGTGGGCGAATCCTGCGAGACTTAATTCCGACCCTGCTCCACAAAGTGGAATTAAGTTTACAGTTAATTTATGGCAGTTAATTGAGTTGTTCTTTACGAATTGACAGTGTAATCTTATTATGATAGCCTTTGTATCATGATAAATAAGATATCACGACGGTTAAGGTGTTGAGCGATGAGAAACGCGGAAAAAGACGCCGCGGAGATGGCGGCAAAGCGAGAGAAAATGCTGGAGACGGGGTTCCGAATCTTCTCGGAACAGGTCATTGAGGCCGTCTCCATGCAGAGCATAGCCAATGCCTGTGGGCTGGGCATCGCGACGCTCTACCGGTATTTCAGGACAAAGCTCGTTTTTGTTATCGAGATAGGCGTCCGGCAGTGGGAGCTTTATTATGAGGAAGTCGAGACGCTCTACCGGCAGCGGGGCGGGGAACGCATGACCGCAGCGGAGGAGTTCGAGTTCTACCTCGACTGCTATGTCCGCCTTTACAGGGAACACAAGGACATCCTGCGCTTCACCCAGAACTTCGTCCCCTACGTCCGGCATGAGGGCGCAACGGCGGAGGAGATGAAGCCGTACAACGACGCGGTGAACGTCTTTGCCAGGAAATTTCACACGGTTTATGTCAAGGCGGAGAAGGACGGGACCCTCAGGACGGACATCCCGGAGGAAAAACTGTTCGTGTCCGCCATGTACACCATGCTGCCCGTCGCCGCCAAATATGCGGAGGGGCTGGTCTATCCCGACAGCGCGGACCGCGATAGGACAGCGGAACTTACCATGTTG
>JAEEGY010000161.1 GCA_016280565.1 Fretibacterium sp. | reverse complement strand
TGAACGACCTCCTCATTCACTGAGGCACAGATGGTCCCCGGAAAGGGCGTCATGTCCGATGAAGGGCGATACCCCTTAAAGACCGGCGCCCCGCCGCAGGAGCGGATATAATCCTCCGCCAGGGTGTCCAGCTCCGCCGTCGTGACGCCGGGCCGAACGACCTCCCTGACACGGTCCAGTATATCCGCAACCACCTTCCCCGCGCGGCGCATGAGGACGAGTTCGTCAGGGCTTTTAAGATGCACCATTCAGGGCAGCCTTGACCCTTCCGTAAATCGCCTCGGGCGCGTCGGAGGCGTCCACCTCGCGCAGCAGCCCCCGATCCTTATACCATGAGACAAGGGGCTCCGTCTGCTCGTGAAAGACCTTCAGCCGGTTGCGGATGACGGCCTCATGGTCGTCGTCCCGCTGAAAGAGCTCCCCGCCACAGGAGGGGCACACCGCCGACGGCTTCTCCATCGCCAGGAGGTTAAATATCCCCCCGCAGGAACGGCAAGTCCGCCGGTTGGAGAGACGCCTCACAAGCACCTCGTCGTCGATGGCAAACAGCAGCACGGCGTCAAGGGCCTTTCCCTGCTCCTTGAGGAATTTCTCAAGGAACTCCGCCTGGGGCACCGTCCGGGGGAAGCCATCCAGAAGGAAGCCCCCCGCGACATCCGGCTCCGACAGGCGCGAGGAGACCATCTTCATGACCACCTCGTCCGGGACCAAAGCCCCCTTGTCCATGTACTGTTTTGCCTCCATCCCAAGGGGGGTCTGATCTTTCAGGTTCTGCCTGAAGATATCCCCCGTTGAGATGTGGGCGCACTTGTCGCGCTCTTTCAGAAGAGCGGCCTGGGTTCCCTTGCCCGCGCCGGGAGCGCCTAAAAGGACTAATCTCACCGTCCCCGCCCCCTACGCGCGAAGCAGACTGCCGGACTTGCCGCCGGACTTCTTCAGGATACCGTCATAGTGGCGCATCAGAAGCTGAGCCTCGATCTGGTTGATCGTGTCCAGCGCCACGCCCACAACGATGAGCACCGCTGTCCCGCCAAAGTAGAAGCTCCTCACGTTCAGAACGGAGGACATGACGTTGGGGATCAGCGCGATGATCGCCAGGAAGACGGCTCCCGCCAGCGTGATACGCTCCATCACCTTGGTGATGTAGTCCGACGTGGGCTGTCCGGGGCGGATGCCCAGGATAAACCCTCCGTACTTCTTCATGTTGCTGGCAATATCCGACGGGTTAAAGACAACCGCCGTGTAGAAGTAGGAGAAGAAGATGATCAGCGCGATGTTGCACAGAATATAAAACACGGTGTTGGGCGTAAAGAGGTTCATAATGAAGCTGCCCACCGTGCTGTCCCTGAAGTAGCTGGCGATGGTGTAGGGGAAGATCAGCAGGGAGGAGGCGAAGATGATGGGGATGACCCCCGCCTGGTTGACCTTCAGCGGGATAAACGTGCTCTGCCCGCCATAGACCTTGTTGCCCACCACGCGCTTGGCGTACTGAACCGGCAGCCGGCGCTGTCCTTCCTGAAGAAGGATACAGCCTGCGACCACGGCCACCATGAGGACAAGCCCCACCAGAAGGGCTATCACATTCAGCTCTCCCAGCGCCACCATGTTCCACGTCTGGATGATCGCCTCAGGGATACGGGCAACGATACCGGCAAAGATCAACAGGGAAATGCCGTTCCCGATGCCGTGGTCGGAGAGCTCCTCGCCCAGCCACATCACCGCCAGGGAGCCCGCCGTCAGCGTGACGACGATCATAAAGGCGTCGAAGAATGAGCCGGAGAAGATCCCCAGGTTCCCAATCCACGCCGTCATACCAATAGCCTGCACCACGGCGAACAGCACGGAGCCGTAGCGCGTCCACTGCACAAGCTTCTTCCGCCCGTCAGAGCTGTCCTTCTGAAGCTTCTCCAGGAAGGGGAAGATCACCACAAGGAGCTGCATGACGATGCTGGAGTTGATGTAGGGCGCCACTCCCAGGGAGAAGATGCCAAAACGGCTCAGCGCGCCACCGGAGAAGAGGTTGAGGAAGTCCATCACCCCGCCGCCGCTGCCGCTGAACAGGTTCGCCATGGCTGCCCGGTCAACCCCCGGAGTCGGGATATACGCCCCCAGGCGGAAGATGAACAGGATCGCCAGGGTGAAGAGTATCCGTCGTTTCAGGTCAGGCAGTCTGAAGGCGTCGCCAAAGGCCCCAAACACGTTAAATCACCTCGGCCTTCCCACCGGCCGCCTTGATCTTCTCGTCCGCGCCCTTGCTGAAAGCCGCAGCTTTCACCGTCAGCGCCTTGTGCAGCTCGCCCTTCGCCAGCACCTTGACGGGCAGCTCCAGGCCATGAATCAACCCGGCATTCAGCAGGGTTTCCGGTGTAATCTCCTGCCCGTTCTCAAACTTCGCCTCCAGGGAGACGAGGTTTACGATCTGATACTTTGTGGCAAAACGGGCATTGTTGAATCCGCGCTTGGGCGTCCTGCGGGTGAGGGGCATCTGGCCTCCCTCGAACCCCGGACGGACGCCGCCGCCCGTGCGGGCCTTGTGTCCCTTGTTGCCCTTGCCGGACGTCTTACCCGTCCCGCTGCCGGGGCCCTGCCCCAGGCGCTTGTTCCCGCGCCTGGAGTTCGGTGCCGGCTTGAGATCATGAAGGTTCATATCCGCCGCCTCCTCAGTTCTCGGCCGTCCAGACGACAAGGTGCCGGACGTGCTCAATCATCCCGCGGATCTGAGGGGTGTCCTCATGCTCCACCGTGGACTGAAGTTTTGTAAAGCCCAAAGCCTTCAGGGTGCGCTTCTGGCGGTCCGAAAACCCGATAGCGCTCTTGACCCACTTCACTTTTATCTTCGACATGGCCAAACCTCCTACTCCACAGGAGCGGCCTCCAGGGCCTTCTTGCCGCGGAGCTTATAGATCTCGTCCGCCGTGCGGGTCTCCTTGATTGCCTCAAGCGTGGCCCACGCGACGTTGATGGCATTGGAGGTGCGCCCCACGACCTTCGTGACGACGTCCTTCACTCCGCCCAGCTCCATGATGGCGCGGACAACGCCTCCGGCGATAACTCCCGTACCGGCAGGGGCGGGCTTGAGGAGGACCCTCGCGGCGCCAAACTCACCCGTCACAGGATGGGGCATGGTGTCCCCGTCCCGGCGGATGGCGACAAGCTCCTTGCTCGCCTTCTCGATCCCCTTGCGCACGGCCTCGGCAATTTCCTTCGCCTTGCCGATCCCCGCTCCCACATAACGATCCCCGTCGCCCACGACGACAAGCACCGCAAATTTAAAACGCTTGCCTCCCTTGACGACCTTGCTCACGCGGTTGATGGCAACAACGCGCTCTTTCAGGTCCAGGGACTTGGCATCAATTCGCTTTGTGATCATGATTTTAGCCGCCCTCCTACAATAGTCTAGAACTTAAGGCCGGCCTCGCGGGCCGCGTCAGCCAGGGCTTTAACCTTGCCATGATACTGATGCCCTCCGCGATCAAAGACCACCGTCTCGATTCCCTTTGCCTTTGCGCGCTCCGCAGCCAGTCTGCCGACGACCTTGGCGGCCTCGATGTTGCAAGTCCCCTTCAGCGACTCCCTCACGGACTTCTCAAGGGTGGAGACAGCCGCCAGAGTATGCCCCAGGTCATCGTCGATGATCTGGACATAGAGGTGGTTCAGGCTGTGGAAGACAGCCATCCTCGGCTTCTCGGCCGTCCCGGAAAGCGTGCGGCGCAGCCTTTCATGACGCATAACGCGCATATCGTTTCTGCTTCTCTTTTTCATTCTCTGCGCTCCTGACTACTTCGCGCCCGTCTTGCCGGCCTTGCGGGCGATATACTCGTTCTCAAAACGAATCCCCTTGCCGTGATAGGGCTCGGGCGGACGATACTGCCGGATCAGGGCACAGGTCTGCCCCACCAGCTCCTTATCGATACCCTTGACGATGAACTTGATCGGGTTCTCCACCACGATCTCAATGCCGCTGGGCGGGGTGAACTCGACAGGGTGGGAATAGCCGAGGTTCATCACCAGCTTCTTTCCCTGAAGCTGGGCTCTCCAGCCCACACCCACGATCTCCATCGTCTTCTGGAACCCCTCCGTCACGCCCGTCACCATGTTGGCGATGAGGGCGCGGGTCATGCCGTGCCAGGCGCGGGCCTGCTTTTCGTCGCTTGCCCTGGAGACTTTCACCTGGCCGTCCTCGATGTCGACGGAGATACCCGGCATCAGCTTTGCGCTCAGTTCTCCCTTCGGCCCCTTGACACGAATGTCATCTCCGCTGACGGAGACGGTTACGCCCTTGGCAAGGGCGACCGCTTTACGTCCAATACGAGACATCTACAGGTCCCCCCTCACCAAACGTAGCAGAGAACTTCGCCGCCAAGGCCAAGCTTCAAGGCCTCTGCCCCTGTCTTCAAGCCCTGAGAGGTGGAGAGGATCGCCAGACCCAGACCTCCCATGACCACCGGAAGTTCATCCTTGCCAACATAAATCCGCCGCCCCGGCTTGCTGATGCGCCGCAGGCCCTGAATGACCCGCTCACGCTCCGGGCCATAGGACAGGAAAATGCGGATGGAGGCATAGGGCTTCTTCGGGTCGGTGACCGTCTTGAAGTTCTTGATGTACCCCTCGTCCTTCAAAATCCGGGCGATGGCCAGCTTGATCTTGCTGGCGGGCACATCCACGCTCTCACTGTAAATCATATTCGCGTTGCGCACCCTTGTGAGCATATCCGCGATAGGATCATTAACGTACATTCCGTTGCCCCCTTAGGCTACCAACTCGACTTGACGACGCCGGGAATCCTACCCTCGCGGGCAAGTTTGCGGAAGCAGCAGCGGCACATATCAAACATGCGCATATACCCATGAATCCTCCCGCACAGCGGGCAGCGATTGTAACGCCGCACCTCAAACTTCGGGGGTAGCTTCGCCTTATATTTCAATGCCTTTCTTGCCATTCTCCTTGTACCCCCTTGTCTAACGGTTGTTGAAGGGCATTCCCATACCCTTGAGGAGGGCGTAAGCCTCCTCGTCGCTGGGCGCGGTCGTCACGATCGTGATGTTCATGCCCCTGGAGCGGATGACTTTGTCGTAGCTGATCTCCGGGAAGATCAGCTGCTCGCGCAGCCCCAGGTTGTAATTGCCGCGGCCGTCAAAGCCCTTGCGGGATACGCCCTGGAAGTCCTTGATACCCGGCAGAGCCAGAGAGATAAGGCGGTCAAGGAACTCCCACATCTTGTTCCCACGGAGCGTCACGGAGCACGCCACAGGCATTCCCTGACGCACCTTGAAGCCGGCGATGGACTTCTTCGCGCGCTTCAGAAGCGGCTGCTGGCCCGTGATAGCCCGAAGCTCTGCAATGGCAGCGTCCATAAACTTGATGTCCAGCTTCGCATCCCCAACGCCGATGTTGACGACGACCTTCTGGATCCTGGGAAGCTGCATCACGTTCTTGTAGCCAAACTCCTTGAGCAGGGCCGGGGAAATCTCATTCTTATACTTTTCCAACATACGCGGAATCATGATCTAACCCCTCCCCTCATGCCTTGTCGATAATTTCGCCGCACTTCTTGCAGACGCGGACCTTCTTGCCGCTCTCCAGGAAGGAAGAGCCCACTCTCGTGGCCGCCCCGCACTGGGGGCACACAAGCATCACTTTCGCAGCATAG
>JAEEGY010000160.1 GCA_016280565.1 Fretibacterium sp. | reverse complement strand
GAAGTAACATTGGCTCCCGAGCCTCAGGCGGAGCCAGAGCCAAAATCGGAGTCAGAACCCGAGCCTGACCTTCAGCCGGAGCCGGGACCCCAGCCGGTATCAGAGCCGGAACCGGAACCGGTCGAGCCCGTGCTCCTCAAACCGAAAACGGAGCGAAAGCCGCGTCCCATGCCTTCCCTGTGGACTCACGCAGTTTCCATGCCGGACGACTGGTCGCTCTCTGGTCTGCTTGACGAAGAGGACGAGGAACTGGAGGAAAGTGAGGGGACGCGCAACAAGACCTTCACGAAAAAGCTGCATAAGGGACTCCAGGAGCGGAAGAGTCATGCAATGAAGCGCCGCGCTCAGGAGCCGGCCTTCGTTCGCCGTTATTGGCCGCGCGCTTTAGCGTTCTGCATCGTCCTCATCCTCACGCTTACGGGAGCCTGGGCTGTGCTTCGTTACCTTCAGGCCCATATCCTGCAGCCACTGGACGGTGAAGGGCATACCCATGCTGTCCAAACGGACGTACCGAAGGACGTTCCCGCCGCCCCGTCTGGCGTTATTTCCGCTCCTGTGCCAGCGGTTAAGCCCGTCCCCGTGGAGAAACCGGCACAACCAGTGGAAAAGCCCGCGCCGGTGAAGACCCCCGTGCCAGCAGTGGAGAAGCCCACCCCGCCGGTTCAACCCGTACCCGTGGAGAAACCGGCACAGCCGGTGGAAAAGCCCGCGCCGGTGAAGACCCCCGTGCCGCCGGTGGAGAAGCCCACACCGCCGGTTAAGTCTGCCCCTGTGGAGAAGCCGGCACAGCCGGTGGAAAAGCCTGCGCCGGTAAAGGAGCCCGTGCCATTGGCGGAAAAACCCATGCCCCCGGTTAAACCCGCCCCCGTGGAGAAGCCTTCTCAGCCGGAGCTAAAGCCTGCACCGGTGAAGAAACCGGCTGAACCCGTCCTTCCCCTTTCCTATGAGGGGCAGGTCCGTTTGGGGACGGCGGCTCTGAACAACAAGCGCTACGACGAGGCCCTTGAGACTTTCTCCCGGGCACTGGAACGCAGGAAGGACGACCCCCGCGCGTGGCTGGGGATCGTGGCAGCCTTCGAGGGCAAGGGAGCGGTGGGGGAGGCCTTCCGGGTATTGGTCGACGCACGTAACACGCTGCCGAGGAATCCCACTGTTGAGGTGAAGCTCAGAGACCTGCAGCGAAGGGTCAAGTAATAGAAGTGTGTGTAAAGTAAAGAGAGGGATAAACAATGTCTGATATGTTTGACGCTGCGCGCCGGAATGCCCGCGAGCCTGTGGGGAATGCCGTGGTGAAGGCCCTGAGGGGCCGTGGGTTCGATGCCGTTTATGCTGCGTCGAAGGAAAAAGCATTGGGGCTCATTTTGGAGATGATCCCTAAGGGGGCGGGCGTGGGGATCCCAGGAACGGTGACAGTGCGGGAACTGGGTGCCATAGAGGCGCTGGAGTCCCGAGGCTGCACGATCTATCAGCACTGGGGGCCGCTCACCCAGGAGGCGCGGCTGCAGGCCCGCATGAACGAGAACGCCGCAGACTTCTTTCTCACCAGCGCCAACGCGCTCACCCAGGACGGAGAGATCATCAGCATCGATGCGGATGGGAACCGCGTTGGTGCCATGGCCTGGGGGCAGGGAGTCCTGATTTTCGTGATCGGCATCAACAAACTTGCCTCCACGCTTGAGGAGGGCATTCGCCGTGCCCGTGCTGCCTCTATTCCCAATGCTCTGCGCCTGGGGAACACTCCGCCCTGCGCCCAGGCCGGACGCTGTGTCGACTGCCGCGGCGCCTCGCGGCTGTGCCGGGCGACTCTGATCCTGGAGGCCCCGACCCACGGGCGCGAGACTCACGTCATTCTCGTCGGCACGGAACTGGGCTATTGACGTCCACAGGCAAGGTGCCCATTTAAATTAAGACAGGAAAGGTTAAGAATTATATGGAGAACAGAGATAAGGCCGTCGTGCTCCTGGCTGGGGGCCGGGTCGTTCAGCGCCAGCCTGTGTCTGCTGAGCAGCCCGACCTGACAGAGGAGGAGTTGATGTCCCTCCTTCCCGAGGAACTTCGGGAGCACACGGCATTTCAGAATTGGAGCCTCCAACCCATCTCCAACTACACCCTGCGGATGTGCGGTGAGATCATCAGCATGGCCGCCTCCTTCATCAACAACGACGGGGCAAGGGGTGTCATCGTCACCTGCGGACTTCAGGGCCTTGCGGAGCTGGCCTATTTTGCGGACCTCATCTGGGACCTCAATCCCCCTCTGGTTTTCACGGGCTCCCTCTTCAACGCTGGGTCCCGCAACAGCGAGACGTCGCTTCGCCTGGAGCAGTCCATCCGGGCCGTACTCTCCGGCTTCTGCACGGGGAAGGGCGCGCTGATCTGTGCCCAGGATGCCATTTACTCCCCGGCGGACGTGCTTCAGATATGCAGTTTCCGCCGCGGCGTCTTTGCCTTCCCGGACGCGCCCCTGGCCATCTTTGCTCAGCCCTCGGGGGAGCTCCTGCCCCTTCGCGCTCCCCGGCAGCGGCAGGTCCTGAGCCTGGGCTTCCCCCTGGCGAGGAACATTGAGATCCTAAGCGCCCCCCTTGGGGATGGGGACCTCATGCTGAAGGCCCTTCTGGATAAGCGCTTCGAGGAGCTCGACGGGCTGGTTATCGCCGGCCTGGGGGATGGGGACGTGCCGTCGGGCTGGGTCCCCCTGATCCGCAAGCTCGTCCGCACGGAGATCCCCATCGTCCTGACCTCCCGCGCCGGCGGCCGCGTCCAGGATGCGGAGGATTTCGAGGGCAGCGCCTCTCAGCTTCTGGAGTTTGGCCTGATCGATGCCGGGATGCTCTCCCCCTGTCAGGCGCGCCTCCGGCTGGCTGTGGGGCTCTCGGCGGGGCTCAAAGGAGAGGACCTCGCCCGCTACATGAAAGGCGGGCAATGATGACCTCAAATGCGCCCTATGGGCTTGTTGCCATCGTGGGCCGGCCCAACGTGGGGAAATCTTCTCTATTTAATCGGCTGATCGGCCGGAGGGAGGCTATCGTTGACGACACCCCCGGCGTCACCCGCGACCGGCTCTACGGCACGGCGGAGTGGCGGGACCGGTCCTTTTACGTCATCGACACGGGGGGCATCCTGGGGGAGGACACGGCCTTCAGCGAGGGGATACGGGCTCACGTGGAAGCGGCGCTCCGGGAGTGCGACGTCATCCTGATGGTGCTGGACGGCCAGGCCGGCGTCACCCCTCCCGACGAGGAACTGGCCGCCCTTCTGAGACGG
>JAEEGY010000159.1 GCA_016280565.1 Fretibacterium sp. | reverse complement strand
GTCGCAGCCTTGAAAGGGCTGTGTCCTAGACCTCTGGACGATGGGACCACTGATATGAGAATGGTGAGCCGTGCGGGACTTGAACCCGCGACACCCGGATTAAAAGTCCGGTGCTCTACCAACTGAGCTAACGGCTCAAAGGGGACCTTCCCCATTACCGAGAGATTATACCACATAAGGCCGGGAATGCGGAACATCAGGATAGGAACATCCGCTGACTTTAAAACCCCATCCCCAGAGGGACCTTCATCTCCGGCAGTTCCTTGTAGGCTGCACGCCAGAACCAGAGCCCGCAGGCCGGGGCCGTCATGGCGGAGCCGCTGCGTTCCACGCCGCTCAAAAGTTTCTCCAGCCAGGAGAGAGGACGCCGCTTCCCACCGGGGGAACCCCATCGGGTCCGCGCCACGGCGTCGATGTTCCCAACGAGGATACGGACCATATTCATCAGGAAGGACGGCGCACGCACCGTCAAGACACTCATCGCCCCCCAGCGCTGGAGCCGGAGCCGGCTCAATGTGCGCACGCTCTGCTCCGGGCACTCTCCCGTCCGGCAAAAGGCCCGGAAGTCGTGCTCTCCCTCCAGCAGACGGCACGCACTCCGCGCCAGGTCCAGGTCCCAATCCACCTTGCGCCACCAGACGCGGCCGTTCAGGTGCGGCGGGCAGACCCAGCCATGCCAGATAAAATAGCGGTATTCCCGCCACAGCGCGCTGCGCCGCGCATTGAAGTCCGGCGCCACGGGGAAAACCTTCACCACCCGGACGTCCTCCGGCAGGTAGAAGTTCACCGCCAGGCGCAGTCGTTCAGGGGGCCACTCCCTCTCTAACTCAAAGGAGGCCACCTGCCCAAGGGCGTGGACCCCCTTGTCCGTTCGTCCAGCCCCCGTCACCTTGACCGAGGACGAAGAAAGCTCCGACAGAGCCTCCTCAAGGACCTGCTGAACGCCCAGAACGGGGCCGCCCTCCGCCGGCGTCTGGCGCTGCCAGCCCGCGTAGCTTCCCCCCATGTAGGCGACCTGCGCCGCGTATTTGAAGGGGCTCATCATTTCAGCCCTGGCTCTTCCGCGCGGCGCAATTTACTCCACAACAGCGGGACCTTCCTGCGAAGCGCTGCTCTCCCGCCAGAAGATGGCAAGTCCAAACCACGTCATCACCAGCGCCACCAGCGGATTCAGCCAGTTCATGAAGCAGTAGGGAAGGTAGTCCAGCGTTGCCACGCCCAGAACGGAGCTGACGTAGACGCCGCACGTGTTCCACGGAACGAGGACCGAGGTCATGGTGCCGCTGTCCTCCAGCGAGCGGGACAGCATCACCGGGGCAAGTTTTTTGCCATCCCAGGTCCGCTCCTCAAAGGCCCGGCGGAACATACGCCCCGGCACGATGATGGCGAGGTATTGCTCACTGAGGAAGACGTTGGCCACGAAAGCGGAGGCCAGCACCGATGCCACCATGCCAAAGACGGATTTGACGTGCCGCATCAGCGCCTCCAGAAGGACCTCCAGGAAGCCGCAGACCTCCATGATCCCGCCAAGGGACAGGGCCACCACGATCAGGCAGATGGTCTCCAGCATGGAGGTCATGCCACCGCGGGTGAAGAGCTGCGTCAGGAGCCCTCCCACGTTGGAGAACACCTCCGGCGTCACGGACATCGCCAGCGAGCCTGTGGGGAACGCTGAAGTAAATGCCCCCGTCGCGGCGTTCATGGCCTCCGCTGTCGCGGCCTCCGCGAAGGTCCCCAGGTGCACCGGGACGTAGCCGGAGAAGAGGACGCTCAGTGCCTCCTGGGCCGGGGAGCCCCGCGTCAGGGACAGGATCAGCCCGCCAAAGATGCCAGCAGCCACGCCGGGAATGGCGGGGACCTTCAGGCTGGCGCAGAGCAGGATAATGGCCGGGGGGATGAAGCCCCATAATGAAATGGGGAACTCCGCGCGCATCATGCTCTGGATAAGCGCGATGCGGCCGCCGTCGGAGCCCTGGGTGGAGTCCCCCATCATCACCGCGATGATGGCGGTGATGAGCAGAGTGGGGATGGTGGTCCACATCATGGCCCGCACATGGTCAAAAAGCTCGCTGCCTGCCACGGCCGGGGCAAGGTTCGTCGTGTCGGAAAGGGGCGACATCTTGTCGCCAAAGTACGCGCCGGAGATGATGAATCCCGCCGTGATAGGAAGGGGAAGCCCCAAACCGGCGCTGATGCCGATGAGGGCCACACCCACCGTGCTGCTTGTGGTCCAGCAGCAGCCCGTAGCGAGGGCCACGACCACGCTGATGAGCAGCGCCGCCAGGTAGAAATAGCGCGGGTTCATGACCTCCAGGCCGTAATAGATCATCGTGGCGACAACGCCGCTCTGTATCCAGGAGCCCACGAGGCAGCCCACCAGCACTAAGATGAGAATGGCCTGGATGGAAACCTGAATGGCGCCACATATCCCGCGTTCCAGCTCGATCCACGAGCGCCGGAGCCAGAGCATCCCCACCATGGCGGCGAAGACGGTGGCGAACAGGAGCGGGACCTGTGCCGGGAGCCCAAAGCCCATTCGCACGCCGGACGCCAGCTCCACATCCACAACTCCAAACGTAACGATCACCGCGCTCCCCAGGAGCACGAAGAAGGAAAGAAGCAGACCGGGACGACGAGACAACTGTGCCATATCAACATTCCTCCCACACCAAACGGCATTCCCCGCCTTGGGGATCGCGTCCCCTTACTACGAAATTATCAAGAATTTTAAAGTATTCTGGTGAAAAAGCAAGAAGAAATTTGAGGCGAGGGAGGACTGTCCTATGACAGTCAGGGCCGCCTTGCTGGCGGCCCTGACTGATTCCTTCTTTGAATCTCAGACAAGTTTACGCAAAAAGCTCCTTGATGATGAAGACCATCGCCAGGGCGGTCATGAGGCCGCTCACGTCGCGGAACTTCCCGCTGAAGCACTTGACGAGGACGTAGGACACGATGGCGAACTCGATGCCAATGGAGATGCTGTAGGTCAGCGGCATCATGAAGAAGCCCAACAGCGAGGGGAAGAACTCCGTCCAGTCATCGTAGTTCAGGTCCCGAAGGCTCATCATCATGTAGAAGCCCACGAGGATCAGAGCCGGGGCCGTGGCGTAACCGGGCACCATGCCGACGAGGGGCGTGAAGAAGATCGCGCCCACAAACAGAAGCGCCGTCACCAGCGATGTCAGGCCCGTGCGGCCGCCCTGGGCCACGCCGCTGGAGCTCTCGACATAGGACGTGACTGTGGAGGTCCCCATTGCCGCGCCCGCCACCGTCGCGATAGCGTCAGCCATGAGAGCACCCTTTGCGCGGGGCAGGGTCCCGTCTTCCTTAAGAAGCCCGCTGCGGTTGCAGACGCCCACCAGCGTCCCCACTGTGTCAAAGAAGTCTACAAAGAAGAACGTGAATACGACGACCCAGAACTCCATCTTCCCGATGAGGGAGAAGTCAAACTGCCAGAGGAGCGGCTGGATGGAGGGCGGCTGGGAGATAAACGTCTCCGGCACGGTGACGAGGCCCATGGCCGCCGCGATGGCGGTGACGGCCAGGATGCCGATGAGGAGCGCTCCCTTGATGTTCCACGCCGTCAGCACGGCCATCAGGAACAGTCCGAACAGGGCCAGCAGCGCGGGCGTGTTGCCCTTGAAGCTCCCCAGGGCCAGGAGCGTCGCCTCGTCGTTGACGACGATGCCCGCCCCCTGAAGGCCAATGAAGGTGATGAACAGCCCAATGCCGGCGGAGATGCCGATCTTGAGGGACTTCGGGATGGTGTTGACGATCATCTCGCGCAGGCTCGTCAGTGTCAGGACGACAAAGATAAGTCCCTCCACAGCGATCGCGGCCAGGGCCATCTGCCACGTGACAGGGGCCCCGCCTATCTTCATCGACAGGACCACGCCAAAAGCAAAGAAGGCATTGAGCCCCATGCCCGGCGCCAGCGCGATGGGATAGTTGGCCAGCACAGCCATAAGGAAGGTACCCAGCGCC
>JAEEGY010000158.1 GCA_016280565.1 Fretibacterium sp. | reverse complement strand
TTCTCCGTGGGGACGTAGAGCGGGATGTCCAATTCCCGGGCCAGGAACGCCGCGGGAACAGCTCCTCGCACACGGCGCAGCCGCCCGTCTAAGGCCAGTTCCCCCATGCAGAGGGCGTGGGGAGGTTCCGTCAAGGCCCCGGAGGCCGCCATGGCGCTCAGGGCGATGGGCAGGTCCAGCAGGGCCCCTTCCTTGGGGATGTCCGCCGGGGCAAGGTTCACCGAGACGTGCCCCTTCAGGGTCAGGCCCAGGGTCCGCAGCGCGGCGCGGACGCGCTCCTTCGATTCCCGCACGGCGACGTCCGGCATCCCGACGATGGAGATGAGGAAGAGCCCGCCCGTGATCTCAACCTCCACCTCGACGGGCAATGCTTCCATTCCCTTCAGTGTCACACCCAGAATTCCGCCCATGTCTCGTGCCCCCTTGTCCCCTTTATTTTACACGACTACCTTGCCGGACAACACCTCAGGCGCCGGTCAAGGTCCAGCAGAGCGCGGGTGAAGGCGTCCTGGCGAGGAGAAATGCTTGTCTCAAAAGGGCCAGCGGGCAGGGGAGGGGTGCGAAAACCCAACCTCAACGGCTTGAAGCGCATCAGCTGGGGGTAATGGACCAGAAGACGGGCGACGATACGATACAGCTCAAAACAGTCCGCCAGGGAGACGTGTGCCTGACGATCCGCCACAGCCTCCTCGGCCCATCGGGCTGCCTCCGGCGGAGTCAATGCCGTGGGCCCGTTGCAGAGGATGTTCACGGCCTCGCCCAGCTTGGGCCATTTAAATTTCCCCCCGCCCCGGGAGCCCTCCTTTTTCGGCAGGGCGCAGAGGTCTGTGAGCCCCCGCATGGAGCACCAGCAGGGAAGGACCGCCTGGACCATCTCCGGCAGAAAGGCCATGTCGAACCGTGCGTTGTGGATGACGACCCCCACCACATCCCACTGGTCCCAGAACGCGACCAGTTCAGGCCAATCTTCAATGAAGTAAGGCGAGTATCCGGCGGAGAGGGCCCCGCGAACGGCCAGCAACCGCCCTGGCGTCAGCCCGTGAACGCGGGTAAGGTAGTGGTTGAAGGGCTCCACCGGAAGGTAAAAGCGGTTGAAGACATCCAAAATATTCCCCGCCCCATCGAAAACGATCGACGAGGCGGAGAGCACGGAGGTCCCGGCGTAGCCGTTGGTCTCAAAGTCGAGGACGGCGAGGTTCACAGCAGGCAGAGGTTAAGCCCTGTTCAGGTAGCTCCAGGCAAACCCGGCATGCAGGGCCGCGCCACGCCACAGCTGAGACTCGTCGAGGTCAAAGGTGGCGGAGTGATGCGGGTTGCACGTCTCGGGGCGATTCCGGTCGCCGACGCCCACCTGGGCAAAGGTGGCGGGGACCACCGCGCCGTAGAAGCTGAAGTCCTCCGAACCCATGTTCAGCGGGGCCTCCTTCACATCCTCCGGCCCGAAGAGTCCCAGGGCCGCGTCCTTCAGGATATCCGTGAGCGCGGGGTCGTTGATTACGGCGGGATAAAAGCGCATATAATCCAGGTCCATCCGGCACCGCGTCATCTGGGCAATGCCGGAGATGGTGCGCCGCATGGCCGCCTCAAGCCGGTCCTGAAGCTCGCCGCTCAGGGCGCGCGTGGCCCCCATCAGTTTGACGCTCTCCGGGATGATGTTGCGGGTCTTGGTGGAGGTCTCAATGCTGGTGATGCTGATGACCGCCGTCTCCTTGGGCGAAGTCTCGCGGGAGATCAGTGTCTGGACAGCGTTTCCGAACATGAAGGCGGCGATGGTGGGATCGACAGCCAGCTCCGGCGCGGAGCCGTGTCCCCCCTTGCCCGTGATGTTGAGGTCCCAGCCGTCAGCCGAGGCCATGCAGGGCCCGCTGCGGTAGAGCACCTGGCCCGCGGGATAGAGCGTGAAGAGGTGAAGGCCAAAGATCGCGTCCACACCGTCCAGCGCCCCCTCCTCCACGAGGACCTTCGCGCCCCCGCGAATGCCGGACTCCTCCGCCGGCTCAAAGATGAGGCGCACCGTTCCGCAGAATTCGCTCCGGATCTGCGACAGGGTGCGCGCCGCCGTGATGAGCCCCGCCATGTGTCCGTCGTGCCCGCAGGCGTGCATGACCCCATCCACCTGCGAGCGGTATTCCACGTCGTTCTCCTCCATGACGGGCAGCCCGTCGATATCCGCGCGGAGCGCCACGCACTTACCGGCCCCCGTTCCCGGTTTTTCTCCCCTGATTTCCGCCGTCAGGCCGCTGTTCGTGCCGCCGAAGCCGCGGCGCAGGATCCTGACTCCCTCGATTTTTCCGAGCTCCTCCTCAAGACGGTCCGTCGTTTTGATCTCTTCCCAGGAAAGCTCAGGGTGCTTGTGAAAATACCTTCGCAGCGAGATAAGCTCCGGCTCATACCCCTTCGTGAGGTCACATATCTTTGTCATCACATCGCTCATGGCGAACGCTCCTATCCTATTCTTGTAGTCCACCCGATACTCGGGTCGCGCTGGCATTTAGCCAGCGGCCATTATCTTAACATATTTTAAAAAATAGGGGCATTGACAAGTTCCAAAAATGAGGGTAGAATACTCGCTGTTGTTACGGGGCTGTAGCGCAGCTGGGAGCGCGCTTCCCTCGCACGGAAGAGGCCGGGAGTTCGAATCTCCTCAGCTCCACCATTTTGTTCGGGGCGTAGCGCAGCCTGGTTAGCGCACCTGCTTTGGGAGCAGGGGGTCGAAGGTTCAAATCCTTTCGCCCCGACCAGTGCGGGCCAGGGGAGTGTCGAAGCGCGGGAATAGCTCAGTTGGCTAGAGCGATGGCCTTCCAAGCCGTAGGTCGCGGGTTCGAATCCCGTTTCCCGCTCCATAGAGATGCGAGACGCGCTTGTAGCTCAGCTGGATAGAGCAACGGCCTTCTAAGCCGTAGGTCGCGGGTTCGAATCCTGCCGGGCGCGCCATAAATGGATTATGGTGAGCGTAGTTCAATCGGCTAGAGCACCGGGTTGTGGTCCCGGGGGTTGAGGGTTCAAGTCCCTTC
>JAEEGY010000157.1 GCA_016280565.1 Fretibacterium sp. | reverse complement strand
GACCTATCGCCGGAACGGCTCAAGGATAGCAAAAGCCCCCCGCAAGGGGGGCTAATGTTTTTTTCGCGCTTCAGGGCGTTTGCCAGCCCCCACAGGGGCGGCCGGCACGCCTCTTGACAAAGGCCACTTCATAGAAGATACTTAAGTTACAGTTTTTAGCTTTTAAATCAAATATGGAGGTAGAAACATGAGAAAGCGCGTAGTAGGACTGGCCCTTGTGATGGTGTTGGCGTTCAGCGTGATGAGCCTGGCGGCGGATCTTCCGGCGGGTTACAAGGTGCTCAACGGGTATGAGCCGGGCAACTTCGTCTCGAAGAAGGCTCCTTCCGAGTTCAAGATGGCCGTCATCGTCAAGGGCGTTGCCGAGTGGTTCTCTCGTCTGGAGGAGGGCGTCACCCGCTTTGCAAAGGACTACGGTGTGGACGCCAAGGTCCAGTTCCCGGCCACGACGGACGCGGCCTCCCAGCTTGAGATCATCGACTCCCTGCTGACCCAGAACTATGACGCGATCATCGTCGTTCCCAACGACTCCAGCGCGCTGGAGGAGTCCCTGGGGAACGCGCTCGCCAACGGCATCGTCGTGATTGGGCACGAGGCTTCCAACCTGACGAACTGCCTGTATGACACGGAGGCCTTCCAGGCGGCGCAGTATGGGCAGTCCATGGCCGACGCGCTGGCGAAGGCGACGGGCGGCAAGGGAACCTACGCGATCATGGTGGGCTACACGACCTCCATTACCCACATGGAGTACGCGAAACATGAGTACGAGTACATGAAGAAGAAGTACCCGGACCTCGTCCTCCTGAACGATGAGCTTCCCACCTGCGAGTCTCAGGAATCCACCACGACGGCCTATGAGCAGGCGAAGCAGGTCCTCAAGAGCAACCCGAACCTTGCGGGCTTCATCTGCCACTGCTCCACGGACGCGGGCGGCATCGCCCAGGCTGCCGAGGAGATGGGGCTGAAGGGCAAGATCAAGATCGTCGCCGCGGGCGTTCCCTCCTCCTATGCCAAGCAGTTGAAGGACGGGGCCATCTACAGCGTCACCACCTGGGACCCCGGCCTGTCCGGCTATGTGGCGTGCCTCACGGCTTACAACGTCCTGACGGGAGTTCCCGTGGGCCAGGGTTCCGATCTGTCCGGCAAGGGCGCTGCGCCGGGTTATGAGTCCGTGGAGCTGGTTGTGGGCGACAACAACTGCCTGATCGGCAACGCGCCCTGCATCGGCACCGCTGAGAACGTGGACAGCCTCTTCTAAGCGGGGTGTTCTGTAAGGCCAGAGGGGCAAAGGTGATAAAGTCCCCCTGAGCTTTAATGTGGAAAGGGTTTCATCGATCTGCCAGATTGCACCTGCAGTCTGGCAGATCGCGTAAGTGGAGGGATGCTCTGTGTCTGATTTCATTTTGGATTGTAAAGGCATCAGCAAATCTTTTGGCGGCGTTCATGCGTTGAAAAACGTGGACCTGCGGGTCAGGCGCGGGGAAGTCCACTGCCTCGCGGGCGAAAATGGATGTGGAAAATCCACCATCATCAAGGCCATCTCCGGGTTCCAGCCCCAGGACTCCGGCACGATCGAGTTTGACGGAAAAGTCTATCACGCGCTGTCTCCCGTCGTCTCCATCGACCTGGGAATACAGGTCATCTATCAGGACCTCTCCGTGTTCCCCAACCTCACGGTACAGGAAAACCTGGCCATCAACACCGTGCTTTCGCACAAGACAAAGATATATAACCACAAACAGCAGAGGGAGATCGCAAAGAAGGTCATGGAAACACTCAACCTGGATCTGGACCTGGACGCAAGGGTGGAGCAGCTCCATGTGGCGTCCAAGCAGTTGATCGCCATCGCCCGGGCTCTCTACGCCAAGGCGAACTTCCTGATCCTGGACGAGCCCACCACGGCCCTGACCCGAAAGGAAGTGGACCGGCTCTTTGAGATCATCCGCGGCCTGAAGAAAAAGGGAATGACCGTCCTGTTCGTCTCCCATAAGCTGGACGAGATGTACGAGATATCCGACAGCATCACCATCATGCGCTCCGGGGAGGCTGTCTACACGGGCCCCATGGCGACGCTGAGCGAAGAGGATTTCACGCGGTACATGACAGGGCGGGATTTCAGCCTTGTGAACGATAAACAGGCCGAGGGACGGATACAGAAGGAGGCCAGGCCTGCGTTGGAGGTCTCAAACCTTTCCGGCCCCGGATTCCGGGATATCTCCTTCTCCGTACAGCCGGGGGAGATCCTGGGCATCACGGGGCAGCTGGGTTCCGGCCGCAGCGAGCTGTGCAACACGATCTTTGGCATCACCCGCGCGACAAAGGGCACGATCCGGCGCGACGGGAACCCCGTTCATATCCGTTCCGTGAAGGACGCGACTAAGAATGGCATCGCCCTGGTCCCGGAGGACCGTCTGACCGAAGGGCTTTTCCTGCCCATCTCCATCATGGAGAACATCACCCTGGTCAACTACCCGCAGTTCTCCAAAAACGGTCTGCTGGACCAGGAG
>JAEEGY010000156.1 GCA_016280565.1 Fretibacterium sp. | reverse complement strand
TGCTGAGCGGAGCCGGGAAGGACTCGGAGACCCTGACCACGGCCAACCGCATCTGGCTCCATAAGGGGCTGACCCTTCGCCCGGACTTTGCCGGTACACTCCGCCGCGACTATGGCAGCACTTCGGCCGAGGTGGATTTCAAAGGGGACCCCAACGGGGCGAAGAAGGAGATCAACGGCTGGGTTGAGAAACAGACCCACGAGCGCATCCGCGACCCGATCCAGACACTAGAGCCTGACCCGCAGATGGTGCTGGTCCACGCCATTTATTTCCATGGCCGGTGGGAGGAGCCTTTCAACGAGAAGCGCACCACGCCAAAACCCTTCCACGTCACAGCTTCGACCACGAAGGACGTCCCCATGATGCGGCAGAACCGGCGGCTCCTGTACGGCGAGGTGGACGATGTGAAGCTGCTGAGACTGCCGTACAACGGGCGGCTGTCAATGCTGCTGGCCCTGCCGAAGGAGGGCGTGGGAGTGGAGGGGATGTTGAAGGCCCTGGCGGAGAACGACGGTCTCTTTACCCGCTGGACCCGCTCCCTTTCCCGGTATGAGGTGGACCTGTGGCTGCCGAAGTTCCGGACGGAGAGCCGCTACGAGCTGAAGGATGTCCTTGCGGCCCTGGGCGTGCGCCAGGCGTTTGAGAAGGAGGCGGACTTCTCCGGCATCACGGACGACGAGAAGCTCCGCATCGACTCAGTGATCCACAAGACCTTCATCGAGGTGGATGAGAAGAAGACCGAGGCTGCGGCAGCGACGGGCATCGTCATGGTAAGGACCACGGCCGCGCCCAGCAGCCTCCAGCTGGCCGAGTTCCACGCTGACCGGCCGTTCCTCTACTTCATCGTGGACGACGCCACGGGGGTCATCCTCTTTGTAGGGCGGCAGAGCTTTAAATAGGATTTAAGCAACTACCGGTGCCGCTCCTTCCAAGCCTTGATCTGGTCCAGGCGGTTCTTGTAGCGGGCCTCCGCGCCCTGCTCCGTGGGGAGGTAGTATTCGCGGCCCACAAGGGAGTCCGGCAGGCATTGCATGGCCGTCAGCTTGTCCTCCGTGTCGTGGGCATATTCGTATCCCTTGCCGTAGTCCAGTTCCTTCATCAGTCGCGTGGGGGCGTTGCGGATGACCAGCGGCACGGGCTCGGCAAGCTGGTTCAGGGCGTCCTCCCGCGCGGCTCCGTAAGCCAGGTAGAGCGCGTTGGACTTCGGCGCGATGGACAGATGGACCACCGCCTGGGTCAGGTGGACGGAGCACTCCGGCATGCCGATGAAATGGCAGGCTTGGTAGGCCGCGACGGCCATCTCCAGCGCATGAGGCTCGGCCAGCCCCACGTCCTCGCTGGCAAAGCGCACCACGCGCCGCGCGATGTAAAGCGGGTCCTCTCCCGCCTCCAGCATCCGCGCCAGCCAGTAGACCGCCGCGTCGGGGTCGGAGTTGCGCATCGACTTGTGCAGGGCGGAGATGAGGTTGTAGTGCTCTTCGCCCTTTTTGTCGTAGAGCAGGGACTTCTTTGAGGTGCACTGCTCCAGCGTCTCTGGGGTGATAACCACCGTGTTGCCCTCCGTGTCCCCGTTCAGCACCACCATCTCCAGCGTCAGAAGGGCGGTCCGCGCGTCGCCGTTGGCGAAGGCCGCGACGGCCTCCAACATATCGGGGGACATCTTCACCTCGCGGTCCCCAAAGCCACGGGGGTCCTTCCGCGCGCGGGCTAAAAGCGCTGTGAGCTCCTCCGTTGTGAGGGCTTTCATGACGAACACCTTGCAGCGCGAGAGCAACGCTCCGTTCACCTCAAAGGAGGGGTTCTCCGTCGTGGCCCCGATGAGGATGATACTGCCCTTCTCCACAAAAGGGAGAAAGGCGTCCTGCTGAGCCTTGTTGAAGCGGTGGATCTCGTCGACGAAGACGATGGTCCGGGCCCCGAAACGGCGGTTCTCCTCCGCCTGCTGCATCACCGTGCGGATCTCCTTGATGCCGCTGGTTACGGCGGAAAAATTGATAAAGGCGGCCTTTGTCCGCGCGGCGATGATGCTGGCGAGGGTGGTCTTGCCCACGCCGGGCGGGCCCCAGAAGATCATGGAGGAGATGCGGTCCTCCTCAATGAGGCGGCGCAGCACCTTTCCAGAGCCCAGCAGATGTGTCTGGCCCACGAACTCCTCAAGGGTCCGTGGCCTCAGACGGGCCGCCAGCGGTTGGTCCGCCTCCTGTTCAAACAGCGTCCTGTCTTCCATATCGCCATCAGCGGGCTACGCTATCGTGCCCGCCGCGCGCTGCACGAGGTCCTGAAACAGCCGGTTCATGACGGGGACGGACCCGGTGGGGAGCCCCTCACGGGGGTAGACCAGGTCCTCCGGGTGCCACTGGACAGCGACGATGAGCCCGTCCGGGCTCTCAAGTCCCTCAACAACCCCGTCCTCCGCGTAGGCAGAGACGGTCAAGCCCTTCCCCGGCTCCTTAACGGACTGATGGTGCAGGGAGTTGATGGGGACGGTGTCCTCACCCAGAATGCGTTGCAGGCGGGTCCCCGGCTCAATACGGGCGGTCCCGACGGTGATATGGCGATGTTCGTGCTGGCGGTGTCCAAGCGTTTTCCCCGGCCGCTCGCTGAGGTCCTGGTACAGCGTCCCGCCGAAGGCCACGTTCAAAAGCTGCAGTCCGCGGCAGATACCAAGGACAGCCAGGCGATGTTCCCTCGCGTAACTGACGGCGGAAAGCCAGAAGGCGTCATACTCAGGGTCAACTTCACCCAGCTTCTCGTGAGGCTCCTCGCCGTAATAGTGGGGGTCCACGTCCGCACCGCCGGGAAAGAGCAGCCCGTCGCACAGGGCGAAGGCATCCTCCCCGGCCCCTGGAATAAACGGAAGGATGATCGGGGTCCCCCCGTTGTTAGCGATGGCCCGGACGCAGGTGTCGTTTGCAAAGCTCCGCCCCATGGGGGTGATGCCGCTGTTGGTCGTGATGATGCTGCCCAGGATGCCGATCACTGGCCTGTTCTGTGCGTTGGATTTATCCGTCACGATGACGACCTCCCCTGGATTCTGTCTTATTTTAATCGCTCGCGGCGCGAGCCTGGCCGCTCACTACTATTTTATCAGAGGTCGGGACATCAGGCAGCCCTGCTGCTCAGAAAAAGAGGTCCGTGATGACGCGGACGAAGAAGAGCGCCAGCACGACGCACATGATGGGCCGGACGACCTTCACGCCCCCAATCTCGAAGGAACGCGAACCAAAGTAGCTCCCCGCCAGATTGAAGACCCCGGCGATCAGAGCCAGGGGGACGATGACCTTGCCGTTGAGCAGAAACACGACCATGGCTGAAAGGTTGGTCGTCAGGTTGATGGCCTTGGAGGTGCCGTTGGCCTTTTGAAGGGTGAGGTGGGCGCAGCTTATCAAAAGGAGAATAATGAACGTCCCCGTGCCTGGCCCGTAAAACCCGTCGTAAGCGCCAATGACGAAGGCGATCGCCATGCTGATGACCGTTGTCCGCAGCGTCCCGTAGGGCTCCTTCTCCTCGGAGAGTCCCCTGCCCCGAAGGACGTAGGCTGCCGTCAGCGGCAGGATGACCAGCATGATGATCTTGAAAACGTGATCGCTCAACATCAAGGCTGCCTTTGCGCCCAACGCTGAGCCCACCAGCGCACAGACGACGCAGAAGGCCGACAGCCTCCACGGGATGTAGCCCGAGCGCGCGTATCGTGCCGTGGCGAGGGTCGTCCCCATCACGGCGCTCAGCTTATTCGTCCCGATGGCAAAGTGGACCGGCAGCCCTGCAATCAGGTGCGCCGGCAGGGAGATCAGCCCCCCGCCCCCGGCAATGGCATCCACAAACCCCGCTAAAAAGACCAGCGGGCAGATGATAGCAAGCTCCTTTATGCCCCATTCCATGAGTATCCCTCCTCAGTAAAGCGGCGTGCAGAATCGATAGATGAGAAAAAGTAAAGTCAGCAGAGCCAAGCTTTCGAGCCCCGCACTGCACCCGCCGCCGCTGTCCTTGTCGCTGGTGGGGACGTCAGAATGCTTTGACTCTGCCTCCATCGTCAGGTACTGGGCGTAGGGCGTCTTTGCCTGCGCAAAGTACACCAGGACGTACAGATCGTCCTCGCCGTTATAGGCGCTGCTGCTCAGTTTTTCGCCGCTCGCATTGACGAGGATCCCGTGGGAGTCGTCCGAGGTCCCTGTGTCCGCCAATCGCGCGGTCTTTACGTCCACCTCCGCGTCCGCGCTGTAGGGCTTGACGTGATACTGGAGGTCATAGCCGCCCTTCAGCTTCTCCTTCTGGTCCTCCGAGGCTGCCACCTTCATGAAGTACACGCCGGATTCGCTGACCTCCACAGGCGTCAGGACGGCCGTGATCTCTCTCGCAGCCTCCTTCTCCTCCTCGTTGATAGATTCGATGAAGGTGTTCAGGCCGTTGGTCTTTGACGCGGTCACTTCTCCCTTGTTGAACGGCGTGCCCGGAGGCAAATCCCCTATCAACTCCGAAAGTCTCTTCTCCACCTCTTCGCTGGGCTCCTCTTTTTCAAGGGTAAGGTAAGGCACGGTCTTATCCCCCAGCGGGATATCGTGGGATTCCGGTGTTGGGTCTGGTTTAGGTTCCGGCTTCGGTTTAGGTTCCGGTTGCGGCTCCGGTTCCGGCTCCGGTTTGGGGTCGGGGGCTGCGCCCGATTGGACCGTCACGCTGCAGGTGGCCTTTGGGCCGTCTACCGACACTGCGGTGATGGTGGCCG
This sequence comes from Fretibacterium sp., assembly GCA_016280565.1. Classification (GTDB taxonomy): domain Bacteria; phylum Synergistota; class Synergistia; order Synergistales; family Aminobacteriaceae; genus JAFUYV01. The sequence goes on along the minus strand of JAEEGY010000156.1, from coordinate 2,365 downwards.
TACCGGCCTTTTTGCCTGTGACCGTGCCGTTCCCGTCGACCGTGGCGACGCTTTCATCGCTGGATGACCACGACACGCCTTTGTACGTCGCGTTATCGGGGTTGACCGTAGCGGTCAGCGTCTCACTTTTGCCTGCGTCGAGACTCAGCGTTGTTCTGTTCAATTCGACGCCCGTGACGAGGACCTGTGTATCCGTCACACTCAGCGTCACCGCAGCCGTGCCCAGAGTGCCGCTCTTTGTTTTGGCTGTGACCGTGTACTTGTAATCTCTGGCCTCTTCCGGCGCACCGGAAAAGGTCAGCTTCCCGTTTTTGTCTATCGCGGCCGTCACGCCCGCCGTTTTCACGTCGGGGCTGACGCTCCAGGTATAGGCCAGCGTTTCCGGCCTGGCCGAGAAAGTGACAAACTCTGTGCCGGGAATGTCCTGGCCGAGAACGCCGCTGGGAGATTTGACTCCCCCCGTGGGCGAGACCGTGACCTTCGTGGCTGTGACCGACAGTCTCAGCGTCTCGTTTGCGGAGTAAACGCCACAGGTTGCCGTGATCACAACGTCGAACGTCCCCGCCTCTGTGGGCGTGCCGGTGATCTTGATGCTCTTGTCCTCCGATACGCTGTACTTCAGGCCGTCGGGCAGGCCGGTGATGGTCAGTTCTGACCTCTCGGGGTTTGCCTCTGTTTCTTTAATAGCAGTTTTAATTTTAACAGCGGGCTTAAGGGTGGTTTCCGGGTACGCCATGCCCTCCGTGCCGTCCGGCAGGCCCTTATCGGTGGCGACGGACACCTCTATGTACTCAATGGCGCCGATGTCCGGGCTGGCATCGCGCGTAGCGTAAAATTCAATGTGGCCGTAGTCGTTCTCGTAGGGCGCACCGAGCTCGCCCAGCTGGTCGTACGCCAGCTCGGGTTCAACGATGGCGGCCACCGTTTCTTCCACAATCTCACTTAGGGAAGTGCGGCCCTTGTCGATGAGGTCTGTGTCCTCCGACGTTAGCGGGAAGACCGTGTGCGTCACGCCCTCGACCTCGACATCCCTGGATATGCGGGCGGCCCAGCTCAATTTTTTGAAATTCTCAATATCATCTACCTTTTTACCATAGACTGCGCCGTCTTTATACGCACAATTGTAGAGCTTGACCGTCCCGTTTGTGTGGTTGTAGATATATTGGTCTTCCCCGCTGTTCCAGAAAATCGTGTTGACAGCGTTGAGCGTGCTGTCGCAGCGCACCTCAGCGCCGAAAGCGGCCGTGTTGCCGGCGAAGGTGCAGTTGATTATGTCCGCGGATGCGCTTCCTTCGATATTTATCCCTCCGCCGCCCCCGCCGTCGCCTTTGTGGGCAGCCGTGTTGCCGGTGAACGTGCAGTTGGTCACAACTGCCATGCTTCCACTGACATACAGCCCGCCGCCAGTTTCGGCCGTGTTTTGAGTGAACGTGCAATTGGTCACGCTCGAGTCTATGCTTTCGTCAACACGCATCCCGCCGCCAGAGTCGGCCGTGCTGCCGGTGAAAGCGCAGTTGGTCACGACTGCCCTGCCTCCACGGACATACATCCCACCGCCGATTTCGGCCGTGTTGCCGGTGAATACGCAGTTGGTCACTTCTACGTTCACACCGCCGCTGGCATACAACCCGCCGCCATATGTATTCGCGTTCGATTTGCACCCCTGGCCGTCCTTGATCGTGAGGCCCTCGAGGGTGAGGTCAACATCATTCTTATCGCATTTGATGACGGAGCGGTCAACAGCGTTCGTATCTTTTCCCGTGTACGTCAGCGTGGGATGAACGCCCTCCGCGGCCTTTATTGTGACACTGCGGGTGACGTTCAGCGCTGCATCAACGCTGATGTTGCCCGTGACAATGATCGTGTCACAGTTTTTGTCGGCAAGCGCGCCGGTCAGTTCCTGATAGGTGGTGACGCTTTTTGTCGTCCCAGCCCACCCCGGAGCAGCACACAGCACCAGCAGCACCGCCGCGAGCGCGAATAATCTGTGAAAGTTTAGAAACTGCCTGTGACTGCTGATATTATGCACAATTCTCCCCTCCGTAAGCGTTGTCTGAATATCTGTAACCTAATTTTAACATTTTTCCACGCCGCGGGGAGAAGGGGAAGAGGGGAAAGCAGGCCAGAACCGCCGGCGCGTCAGCGCGTAGCAGAGCGGTAGTAGGTAGAGGTAGACGGAGTAGGGAATAGCGCGGAGGGAGATGCCGAACATCGCCAGGGGCACGGAGCACGCGATGCACCACGGCACCAGCCCCGCGATGACCACAACGGAGTTTGCCATGTCCTGGGCCAGCTCCGGGCGGGTGAGCCCCTGCCGTTCGTAGGGCTGTCGAATGAGCTGACTCGTCATCATGACCCCCACCGT
>JAEEGY010000018.1 GCA_016280565.1 Fretibacterium sp. | reverse complement strand
TCCGGTGACGCGGGCGCGGGCTTCTCCTCGCCCCCTCCCGGAGCACCGGGTGTGCCCCCAGGGGCGGCAGCAGGGGCGGCCGCAGGCGCTGCGGGGCTCGGCCCCGCTCCGCCTCCCGCGGCGGCGTGTTCCTCCGCCGAAATGGCCTGGACGTTGGCCTCCCGACTGACGGAGCAGCCCATCAGGCCCGTCAGGGCTCCAAGGAACATGAAGGGGACCGTCGGCAGACCGGGGATGATGGCCAGGGAGAAGAGCATCCCTGAGCCGATGTAGAGCGGGCGGGGATACTTGGTGAACGCGGCGATGAGGTCGGGCCCCAGCTCGGAGGACGCAGCCGCGCGCGTCACGATGACGCCCATGGCCGTAGACATAAGCAGGGAGGGGATCTGTCCCACCAGGCCGTCACCGACGGTCAGCAGGCTGTACTTCTGGGCTGCCGCCCCGATATCCAGCCCCTGGCGGAACACGCCCAGCGAGAGCCCCCCGATAATGTTTATCGTGGTGATGATGAGGCCCGCGATGGCGTCTCCTTTGACGAACTTCGAGGCTCCGTCCATGGCCCCGTAGAAGTCCGCTTCCTTTTGGACCTCCATGCGCCGCTGTTTTGCGCCCTGCTCGTCGATGGTGCCGGAGTTCAGGTCCGCGTCGATGGACATCTGCTTGCCCGGCATGGCGTCAAGGGTGAATCGGGCCGCGACCTCCGATACGCGCTCCGCGCCCTTGGTGATGACCATCATCTGGATGATGACCAAAATCAGGAACATGATGATCCCCACGACGTAGTCTCCGCCAACGACGAAGTTCCCGAACGCCTCAATAAGCTGGCCGGGGTTGCCCGTCAACAGGATAAGACGCGTGGTGGATACGTTCAGCGAGAGGCGGAACAGCGTGGCGATCAGCAGGAGCGTCGGAAAGATAGAAAGATCCAGCGCACGCTTGACGTAGAACGTCACAAGCAGCGTCACGACGCCCAGCGTGATGTTGAAGGACAAAAAGATATCGATAAGCCATGTCGGAAGAGGGATGACCATCATGACGATAACGAGGATCATCAGCAGAGCCACGCCGACATCGGAGTAGTTCTGTATCGTCTTCTTAATGGAGCTTACCGATCCCGCTGCCTCGGCCACCGAATCCCCTCCCGTATCTGAGGACAGATTAACTTCTCTATTTTACACGAAATCCGCGGAAAACGCGAAGCATTACTAAATTTGATCGCTCTCGCCGCGTGGCTGGCCACAGCCCCAACGCCGCGATCGCCAGTCCGGCTCCCCCAACGCCGCCGGAGTTACAGCCGCTGCTGGCGTCGTTGACGTTGGGTTTTGAAGTTTCCACGCTCCAGATAACGCTTTCCGAGCCTATGTGCAGGTTCCCGACGCTGCCCAGTCTGGCGTCCTCTCCAGCGATGACCAGCTTCCCGGACGTGACAGAGGTGAGTGTTATCGTGTAGGTCAGGCCGTCCTCCGTTGTCACACTGGGCAAAGTAAAGGGTTTGCCCAGGGAGGGATTCAGGCTCGCCAACAGGGGGACGTGGTCATGCAAAACCTCCTCCAGGTGGTCGTTCCACACTTTAACGCCCACCCTTGTCGCGTTCAGCTGAAGGTCGATGTCATAGCCGGTGATGGCCCAGATATCCCCACTCTTGACGGTGTAGATTACCATGCTCCCCTCCAGCTCAAGGGAGGAGCGGGGAAAGCTGTGCCACTCGATGAAGCCGGTTCCCTCCACCTGCCAAGGACCGGCAACGTTCCACGCAACGCCCTCCTCCGCTCCTGCGGAGAAAACCGGCAAGAGCAGCAGCATCCCAACGACCGTCCAACGCAGGCGGCTTCCTGTCGTGAATTTCATCCTTCTCCGTCTCCCTTCCCGTTCCCCCCAAGTCCGTGGGGGTTCCCTGTCGGCATTTCTTCCTGTATTATAGCGCAGAAGGCCTGACCAGCTTATCTGCGAGGCAGGGGACAGGAGGAAACGAAGACATGAAGGACACGGAACGAGGTTTTGTCTGCCGGACAAGGGTCCGGTATGGGGAGACGGACAAGATGGGCATCGCCTACTACGGGCGTTATGTGGACTGGTTCGAGATGGGGCGGACGGAGTTCTGCCGCGCTCATGGCCGGAGCTACACCGAGTGGGAGGCGGAGGGCATTCTGTTACCAGTGGTGGAGGCCCACTGCCGCTACAAGTCCTCCCTGTTTTACGACGATGAGATAGAGATCGAGACCCGGGTCAGCGAGCTCTCAAAAGTGAGCGTCACCTTTGCCTGTCGGATCTTTCGGGCTGCCGACGGACGCCTGGCCGCGGAGGGCTATACGCGCCATGCCTTCACCTCGCCTGACGGGAAGCTGATCCGGAAAGGGAACCCCCTTGAGGCCTGGCTCCGGGAAAAGACCGGGAGGCTGGAAGAGGAGTAAGCGTCCGACCGCTACAGTAAAATCATTACCCCAGCTCTCCTCTTGGCCTTTCTCTCCTCACGGCGCGTAGTTGAAGCCAGTGTTAAGCCCTTCTCAGCGGGGTCTTTTGCAGCGCTTTTCAGAGGAGGCAGGCCTCGGCGAATGTCCCCCCCCCAGCAGGATTTTGACGAGGCCTGCCATGCGCGACAGCCCCTCCCGGTGTTTGACAAACCCTTAAAATCTCTGTAAAATTTTAGAGTTATTTCTTGACAAGGAGGCTTGGTGTGTTGTCGCCAAAAGGGGTTCATTTTATCGTCGAGGTTTCTGGCTGTGATGATACCATCACTGATGTGGTCCGCCTTCAGGATATCCTGGTGGAGGCCGCTAAACGTGCCCAGTCTCAGGTTCGGGGCGTGTATTTCCACCGTTTCCCGCCCAACGGGGTCAGTGGCGTCGTGGTCATCAGCGAATCCCACCTTTCCGTCCACACCTGGCCTGAAGTCAACTATATGGCGCTGGACATCTACACCTGCGGGGCGCAGAGCAAGCCCATGATCGCGGTGGAGTATGTAACCGAGCAGGTCCACGCCCAGCACACCCACATCACGGAGATCTCCCGCGGCCTGGACGACAACGACGAAGTCTACTACCATTCCTTCATCACCTGGGAGGAAGACCGGGACAAGGACAGGGCCCAAAAGTCCTAAACGGCCGCTGCGCCCTCCCCATGAGCGGAAAAACTGAACGCATTCCCCGCCTTCTCATCGCGGCAGCGGGCAGCGGCTCCGGCAAGACGACGGTTGTTGGCGGGCTTTTAGCCGCGCTGTGCCGCCGTGGCCTTTGTGTGCGTGCTTACAAGATCGGGCCGGACTACATCGACCCCGGACACCAGCGCCGTGCCGGGCACTGTGAAGTTTACAACCTGGACACCTGGATGATGGACTGCGAAGCCATGACGGGCCTCTTTGCCCGCACGGCACAGGGGGCGGACATCGCTGTGGTGGAAGGTGTCATGGGGTTATTTGATGGGGGAGAAAAGGGCATCAGCAGCAGCGCGGAGATCGCGAAACTCCTTGGGTTGCCCGTGGTGCTGGTCATCGACGCCCGCTCCATGGGGGAGAGCGCCGCAGCGGTGGCCCTGGGCTTTCGGGAGTACGACCGCTCTGTGGACCTTCGCGGCGTCATCCTCAACCGCCTGGGGTCGGACTCGCACCGGGACATCATCGCTCAGGCCCTGAGCCGCGTGGGGATCCCCCTCCTGGGGGCGCTGAAGCGGGACGAGGCGCTCGCCCTGCCGGAACGCCACCTGGGCCTGACGCCCATTGAGGAAGCGGAGGACGCCGGGCGCGTGGCTCGCGTCCGGGCCGCGGTGGAGGCAGGGCTTGATATCGACGCGCTGCTCACGATAGCGCGGTCCGCTCCGCCGTTAAAAGTGCCTTCCTCTCTGCCGGGACCCCCTGTTGTGACGGGGAGTCCGCGAATCGCTGTAGCAAAGGACGAGGCTTTTTCCTTTTATTATCCTGAGAGTTTGACGGTTCTGGAGGATCTCGGGGCGAAACTGGTCTTCTTCAGCCCTCTGAGGGATGCTGCCCTGCCCCCGGCGGAGGGCCTGATTTTGGGCGGAGGATTCCCGGAGATGTTCGCGGCCAGGCTGGAGGCCAACGCCTCCCTGCGGCGGGACATTGCTGCCAAAGCCGCGTCCGGGCTGCCGGTCCTGGCGGAGTGCGGCGGGCTGATGTACCTCAGCCGCTCCCTCACGGACTTCGAGGGACACTCCTTTGAGATGGTAGGCGTGGTCCCCGCCTCGTGCCAGATGAACGACCGGCTCCAGAGGGTGGGCTATGTGGAGGTGACGGCCCTGCGCGACACCGTTCTCTGCCCCAAGGGGACGGTCCTGCGCGGGCACGAGTTCCATTTCTCCTCCCTCACGAATGACGCGGCGGAGGATTTTCCCGACGCCTTTCTGTTTGAGCGGACGCGCACCGGGGAAACTTACCGCGGCGGCTACGCGCGGGGGAACGTCCTGGCCTCCTATCTCCACCTCAACCTGCTGGGCTTCCCCGCTGCGGCGCAGCATTTCCTGAAAAACTGCGCCGCGTTCGCGGCCCGCCGGGCTCAGCTCTGAAGCCGTGCCGCTTTCAGAAGGTGCTTTGCCAGCACGGAGGTGGTCAGGGCCCCCACGCCCCCTGGCACGGGGGTGATCATGGAGACGAGGGGCTCCACGGCTCCGAAGTCCACGTCGCCGCACAGTTTTCCGTCCCTGCCCATGTTGATCCCCACATCGATGACGATGCTCCGCTCCGTCACGCAGTCCGCGCCGATGGTCCCAGGCCGGCCCGCCGCGGCCACCAGGATATCCGCCCCCCGGCAGGCCGCCGCCAGGTCCGCCGTCCGGGTGTGGCAGACCGTCACCGTGGCGTTGGCGGCCAGCATCAGCATCGCCAGCGGACGCCCCACCACCAGGCTGCGCCCGATGATCGTCACGTTCTTCCCCTCAAGCGAAACGCCGTAGTGCGCCAAAAGCTCCATCACCGCGCTGGGGGTGCAGGGGGCGAAGCCCTCCCTGCCGGCGAAGACCTGGGCGACGTTGACGGGGCTCATCCCATCCACGTCCTTGCGCGGGTCGATGGCCTGCCGCGCGTGCTCGTCGCTCAGGCCTTTCGGCAGCGGCCGGAACAACAATACGCCGCTCACCGTGGGGTCGCTGTTCACCCGCTCGAACTCCGCGTCAAAGTCCCCCTGATTGATTTCCTCCGGCAGTTTGACGACCTGGACGGCGAGGCCCAGGGACTCAAAACGTTTCATCAGCCCCCGCTCGTAGGCCAGGTCGTCCTCCCGCGCCCCAACGCGCACGACGGCCAGACGACCGAGCTTACGCACTCCCAAAGGGAGGGCGGCGTTCGGCCGGTCGGCTGTGTCGGTCGCTCGCAAGCGGGCGCATCCTGCGCCGCTCGCGACACTAAGGCCATCTTGCCTGTCGAAGCAAAGCGTGGGACGCTTCCCGGAGGCCCTGGCCAGCTTTGGATCGACGCAAAGTCTTTCAAGGGCTTCTCGTTCCGCCAGCAGCGGTTCTTTCATCCCGGCGGCAGCCTCCGCCCCTTTCATCAATACGGCCATCTTCACAGGCTCCCTCCCTTTTCCTGATCTGATGAGTATCCATAATTATATTATAAGATGATCCCCGGCGCTGCTGGAATTTGTAAAGGGCCTCCGCTGGCCCGGCCCCTGGCACGCCGGCCCTGTCATGTTTCACTTCTGTGCAAAACTTCACCTTGCCCTCTGAATTTCCTCGTATTGCGTATTGTGAGAGACAATATAAAAAATTGTTATATCTTCGCCAACAGGAGGCATTTGAGCATGAAGAAATTTGCGTTGTTATTGGTGCTGGCGGCGTCGCTTTGCGCCGCGCCGGGCTGGGCGTTTTTGCGCTGTTGGCGCTGTGCGGGCTGGTGGCGCGTAAAAGGAAGTAGGCGCGTAGTGTAAATTGAGGCGCGTAGGAGAGTGTGCCGCTGAACAACTCCCTCAGTCCGCTTTCGCGGACAGCTCCCTCAAAGAGAGAGCCTAAAAGCCCCCCTCCGTGAGGGGGG
>JAEEGY010000017.1 GCA_016280565.1 Fretibacterium sp. | reverse complement strand
TCCGCGCCGGCGTCCCCCAGGGGAAGCCAGGGTGCTGGACGGCGCGTTGTACCGTGATCCTCTGCCGCGCCTGATGTATATACCGTAGGGGCCGGCCCCTGGACGGCCCGCGTTTCGATGACGGCGAACGTCTGTGCATACCCTGTCCCCAGGCACGCGGAGAAAAGGACGGGGGCTGCGGATCGCCGCGGCGATCCGTTCTTTCGACTCCGTTCCGACGTCACGACGGCAAGCGTCCGGGGGCGGGACGTCCGGGGGCCGTCCCCTACGGTGTGTGGGGAGCGTTGGTGCCTGTGCTCCGACGATGGCGGTTGCCTTCCCCCAGGGGAAGCCGCCCGCTGCGGCGGGGACGGGGGATCGCGCGTCTGCGCGTCCGCCTTACAGCTCTTTGCAAAACAACTGGTCAGTATTCCCGCAGATCGTCACAAAATCTCCCAGCTTGACAAATCCGTATTTCTCGTACAGGCCCTGCTCGCCGCTCATGAGGTAAACCCTCCGGTAACCCAGTTCTTTTGCGTATTGCAGGGCACATTCGATCATCCGTTGGGACAGACGCATTCCGCGGTGCGGCTCGTCAACAAAGACGAACCCGATAAAGGGTGAATACGGGTACTCCTCCGGCAATTCGTCATATTCCGAAAAGGCGCAGAATCCGGCAGCCTGCCCGTCCTCCACGGCGACGATCACACGTTCCCAATCCTGAAAGGCGTTTTCCTCCATGCGCTGGGCCAGAACGGGTCCCGCTCTCCAGGAACAGGCTCGGGCGAAAGAGATCGTCTTACCCCAAAGGGGACAGCCCTGTTGGATCATCAGGATTTCCAGGATGAAGACCTCCCCCGAAAGCCGTCGGTTTTCTCTCTTTCAACACCGGACGGAAACCGAAAACGCCGAGAGGGAAGAGCCCGGCGAAGCCGCAGCCCCCGCAACTCTTCCCTCTCTATCTGACGAAAAATGCTTCAGATCTGTTCCATGACGAAGGCTTCCAGGATGTCCCCTTCCTTCAGGTCGTTGAAGCGCTCGATGCTCATGCCGCATTCGTAGCCGTCCGCCACTTCCTTCACGTCGTCCTTGAAGCGGCGGAGGGAGGCGAGCTGCCCCTCGAACACCACGATGTTGTCCCGGAGCACCCGGACCAGGGCGCTGCGGACGATCTTGCCGTCCTGCACGTAGCAGCCGGCGATGGTGCCCACCTTGGAAACGTGATAGAGCTGGCGCACCTGGGCGTGGCCGATGACGCTCTCCTGGAACTTGGGGGCCAGCATGCCCTTGATGGCTGCCTCGATCTCCGCGATGCACTCATAGATGATGCGGTACAGGCGGATGTCCACGCCGCTGCGGGCGGCGCTGTCCCGGGCCGCGGCCTCGGGCCGCACGTTGAAGCCCACGATGATGGCGTTGCTGGTGGCCGCCAGCATCACGTCGCTCTCGTTGATGGCGCCCACTGCCCCGTGGATGACCCGGACCCGGACCTCCTCGTTGCTGAGCTTCTCCAGGCTGGTCTTGACCGCCTCCACGGAACCCTGCACATCGCCCTTCACGATGAGGGTCAGCTCCTTCAGCTCGCCCTCCTTGATCTGGGCGAACAGGTCGTTGAGGGAGACCTTCCGCTCCACGCCGGTGGACACCTTTTTCTTTTCTTCCTTCCGCTGCTCCACCAGGGCTCTGGCCATGCGCTCATCGTCCACCACGTTGAACACGTCTCCGGCCTCCGGGGCCTCGCTGAGGCCCGTGACCTCCACGGGCACGCTGGGCCCGGCCTCGGTGATGCGCTGGCCCTTGTCGTTGATCATGGTGCGGATGCGGCCCACGGCGGTGCCCGCGATCACCACGTCGCCGCTGCGCAGGGTGCCGTTCTGCACCAGCACGGTGGCCACGGGGCCGCGGCCCTTGTCCAGCCGGGCCTCGATGACGGTGCCTCTTGCCGCCCGGTCCGGGTTGGCCTTCAGCTCCCGCATCTCCGCGCTCAGGGCCACCATCTCCAGCAGGTCGTCGATGCCCTGGCCCGTGCGGGCGGATACCTCGCAGACCACCGTATCGCCGCCCCACTCCTCGCTGAGCAGGTCGTACTTGGTGAGCTGCTGCTTGATGAGCTGGGGGTTTGCCCCCGGCTTATCCATCT
>JAEEGY010000155.1 GCA_016280565.1 Fretibacterium sp. | reverse complement strand
TGATGGGCTCCCCCTTGCGCTGCATGGACAGGAGCTTTTCCAGGACCGTCCTGCAGAGGGCGGCGTTCTCCGCCTCCCCCTCAATGCCGATGCCGTCCCCGTTCACGGTGATGAGGGTGCCCGTCTCCTGCTCGAAGACGGGGATGTTTTCGTCCAGGACGCCGAACAGGCCCGCGGCGTCCTCCATGCTGTCAAGTTCGATCCGTTCCGTTGTGATCTCCATGACATCCTTACGATATCTCCTTTGTGTATCCGATATTTTCCTCTGTGGTCACCGCACAGACGCCGTAGAGCTTCCCGCCCTTTTCCACGGTGTAGCGGTCGATCATGATGATCTTCGCCCCCCGGGGCACCTGCAGCAGGGCCATGCGCTCCGCTTCGAAGAGGGCCGCTTCCTTCCGCTCCGCCGGGGTCAAAGTCCGTTCCGTCTTTACCTTCTCCCGCCAGGTCCCGTAGCATACGCGAAAAGGCCAGGGCGTCAGGGTGATCGCATCTTCCTCCATTGCCAGCTCGGCGTCCTCGAAGGGGCAGCCTCGCTCCAGCCATTTCCACGAGCCCCCGTACAGGGCGGCATAGGGGGCGGTCGCCCCCGTCTCGGCCCATTCCACCGCCGTTCGCGGGGCTTCCACCTGGGCCTTGTAGAGGACGGCGGCCAGCACCTCCCCGTAGGCGTGGGTGGCGTAGGTCATGGACCCGTCCCGGGCGGTGACGCGGCCGGCGATGAGCAGCTGGCCCTTCTTCACCCGGTCCCCGACCCGAACCTGAGCCCGGCCTCCGTAGGCGGTGATCTTGGTAACGATGCCGTCCCGGGTGGACACCAGATCGCAGGGCTCCGTCAGATCCAGGCGCTCCCCCTCAGCCATGGCCTCCCGGGCCCGGACCCGAAGAAAGACGCCGTCCACGTGGAGCTCCAAAAAGGCCAGCTCGTCGTACTGGGCCGCGATACTGTCCCCCACGTCGGAGAGGACGAGGGCTCGGGCGTCCCGGCCCGGCGCCAAGCCCTGCTCCAGAAGGGCCTGGCGGAGCACCGCCTCGTCCATGCGTCGGCAGCCCTGTATGTCCACGAACCAGATCCGTTGGGAGGCCCACCAGGTCAAAAGCAGTGTACAGGCCATGCCCAGGAGCAGCATCCGACGACGCCACAGCCACCGGAGGCGAAAGGGTCCACCGATCTTTTTCAGGATGCGCACCCGACACCGGCGGCGCCGGTCCAGCTCATGGAGCTTTCGAAAGTCCCGGGCGGGCATGGTGCAGATCAGGGTCCGGCCGTCCAGCCGCCTGAGGTCCCACAGGGGCACGCCCGACGCCTCCAAAAGGGAGGCCACGCGCTCGGGATATACTCCTTCAATTTGGATTATAACATACCCGTTGTAAAAAAGCCACTTTTTCTTATTCCCCATAGGCCCACCGCATAAGCCGCCCCACGATCAGCGCCCGGCTCTCCCCCAGCTCCTTCACCAGCAGCCCTTCCCCGGCCACGCTGAGGACGCCGCAGCCCGTCAGGAGCAGTACCTCCGTCTCCGTGCAGCGGCGGACGCCGGACACGTTCTCCACCAGCATCTTGTCCCGACCCACCACGGTGATCCGGGGCACCCGTGCATCCATATCCTCCGGCAGATCCAGCAGCCGGAGCGTTCGTTTCCACAGATCTTTCCTCATGGTTCAGCATATGCAGAAGGAGGTCGGCTTTTGCCGACCTCCGATCTGTTCCATTTAGTTTTGCTTATTCCTCTTCCTTCCGGCGACGCCTGCGGGGCATCACTGCGGGAAGCAGCAGGCCCATGATCAGCATCAGGGCGAAGGGTACGGTGCGGAAGGACACGCCCGAGGGGCTGGGCGCGTTCATCAGGTTCGTGAACGCCACCGTGGTGTCGTCGTTCAAGGTCAAAGTCACCGTGTGGTTACTCTCGCTTTCATTCGTGCCGACCACATAGCTTGGCACATAATCCACCCCGGTGGCTTCCGTGATCGTCACCTGGCAGCCTGCCGGGATGCTGATGACGATCTTCTGGTAATGGGTCAGGCTGAACTTCAAATCACTATTGGCATCCGCTCTCAGCGTAGACGCAGCGTCGTTCACGACCCAGTTCGTACCGTCAGCGGTCGTGTAGTAGATCACGTCGCAGGTGTCTCCCTCCGCCAAGTCAGGAACACAGACAGTGAAATCGAACACCCTCGTCGGATCGGCAAAATCGCCGGTGACAGTCTTGGTGATGGTCAAATCCACGCAGCCAGACCAATACACGTCTGTGCCGCGTGCGACGCCGTACAGATACTTCG
>JAEEGY010000154.1 GCA_016280565.1 Fretibacterium sp. | reverse complement strand
CGCCTGTTCCTCATGAACGGGGACAAGTACAACGCCCTGACCGACGAGCAGAAGAGCTGGATCGATCAGGCGGCGGCGGCCTGCACGGCGGAGGAGCGCGCCATCACCTACAAGATGTTTGGCGAGTCCAAGCAGAAGGCCATCAACGATGGCGCGGTCGTCACGGAGTTCAAGGACATCGACGTCGCGGCCTTCCGGGCCATTGCGATGCCCATTCAGGACGAGTTTGCGGCGAAGAACAACATGAAGGCGCAGCTCGACATGATCCGCGCAGCAAAGTAATTCCAAACCCACAGGGGGCGGCCGTTACCCGGCCGCCTTTTTATTATGAGGGAACAACGATGAAAAAATTTGTAGATACCCTGCAAAAAATTCAGATCGCCGTTGGCGGCGTGCTTCTTCTTATCTTTCTGGCGACGGTTGTCTATCAGATCACCTGCCGTTACCTTGGCATCGCGGCCATGTGGACGGAGGACGTGAGCATGTACTCCTTTATCTGGGCGGTCTTCATGGGGGCGGGGGCCATGGTCCATTCGGACGCGCACTTTGCCTTCACCTCCGTCCTTGACACCATCAAGAGCGAAAGAAAAAAGGCCGTCCTCAGGATCTTCATCAAGCTGATCGTCCTGACCTTCTGCGTCCTGATGGTCATCTATGGCTACAAGGCGGCAAAACAGTTCTGGAATTTCCGCTGGATCAACATCCCCTCCATGAAGCGCGGGCCGACCTGGCTCTGCCTTCCCATCTGCGGGGCGACGGCCAGCGTTTATCTCATTTATGGAATTATCGAACAGATCAAACTGCTGAAGAAGGGGGGCGCGAACTGATGTTGGGCTTTGTCCTCGTCGTCCTGTTCGTCGCCTTTGTCGCTATCGGCGTGCCCATCGCCTTCTCCCTGGGGGTCATCTCCTTTGCCGGGATCGCCTGTATGCCCGCCATCCCCAACACGGTGGTCTTCACCAAGATGTTCAACGGCCTCAACAGCTTCACGCTCCTGGCCATCCCGCTGTTCATCCTGGCGGCCAACCTGATGAACGAAAGCGGCATCACCGAGAAGCTCATCGAGTGCATCTGCGACCTGGTGGGGCACAAGAAGGGCGGTCTGGCCTACGCCAACGTGCTGGTGTCCATGGTCTTTGCCGGCATCTCCGGCTCCTCTCAGGCGGACACCTCCGGTGTGGGCAAGATCTTCATCCCCGCCATGGAAAAGCAGGGGTACGACAAGGGCACGTCGGTGGGCGTCACCGCCGCGTCGTCCACGCTGGGCTCCATCATCCCGCCCAGCATCACGATGGTGGTGTACTCCGGCATCGCGGGGTGTTCCACCGGGGCGCTGTTCATGTCCGGCATCGTGCCCGGCATCCTGCTGGGGCTTGCGCAGATGGCGGTGGTCAAGATGTACGCCAATTCCAAGCACTTCCCCCAGAGCGAGAAGGTCCCCTTCGCGACGGCCCTCAAACACACGCTGATCTCCATGCCGGCGCTTTTGACGCCCATCATCCTGATTGGCGGCATCGTGTCCGGCTTCTTCACCCCCACGGAGTCTGCCGCCTTTGCCTGCATCTACGCGCTGCTGGTGGGGATGTTCTTCTACCGCTCCATCATGGTCAGCCGCCTTCCCCACATCCTGATTGAGACCATGAAGATGGCGTCGCTGTCCCTCTTCGCGCTGGCGACGGCCAACGCGCTGGGCGAGCTGCTCAGCTACTACCAGCTCAACGTCATCGCGCAGCAGTTCTTCACCTCCCTTCCGGGCGGGCGCGGGATATTCCTGTTCGTGACGGTTTTGTTCTTCCTGTTCGTGGGGACCTTCATGGACGGCATTCCGGCGATGATCCTCTTTGTTCCCATCATCCTGCCGTCGGCCATCGCGCTGGACATCAGCCCGATCATCCTGGGGCTCATCATCATCGTGACACTGGCGCTGGGCCTGGTGACGCCGCCCTATGGCCTGTGCCTGCTGCTGGCATCCTCCATCAGCGGCACGACGATCGAGGAGGGGTTCAAGGGCACGCTGCCCTATTTCCTGTCCTCCCTGCTTGTCCTGCTGCTGCTGGTCCTTTTCCCGGACTTCTGGCTTGCGATACCCAAAGCGATGTTCAGTGGATTGTTTTAAACTATCTTGACCACAGGAGGCGTTGATGATGATTCGTTTTGGCTGCGATTATCAGGAGGGATGCCACCCCCGCATTCTTGAGAGGCTGGCGGAGACCAATATGGAGCAGACGCCGGGCTACGGGCTGGACCCTCACTGCGAGCGGGCGAAGGAGCTCATCCGCAAGGCGGTGGGCTTGCCGGAGGCGGAGGTCCATCTTCTTGTGGGCGGGACCCAGACGAACACCGTCGTTATCAAGTCCCTCCTGAGCCCCTGCGAGGGTGCCGTCTGCGTGGACAGCGGACACATCAACGTCCACGAGTCCGGCGCCATTGAGAGCACGGGACACAAAGTCCTCCCTCTCCCCGGAACGGAGGGGCTGCTGGACGCATCGGTGCTCCGGCGCTTTCTTGAGAACTTCCACAGCGACCCCACGAAGGAGCACACAGTCCAGCCGGGCATGGTCTATATCTCTCATCCCTCGGAGCACGGGACGCTCTACACCCGCCGTCGGCTTGAGGAGCTCCACGCCGTCTGCGGGGAGTTCGGCCTGCCCCTCTTTCTGGACGGGGCCCGGCTGGGCTATGGCGTGATGGCCCCGGGGACGGATGTGACGTTAAAGGACATCGCAGAGCTGTGCGACGTGTTTTACATCGGGGGCACGAAGGTGGGGGCGCTGTTCGGCGAGGCGGTGGTCTTCCCCAGGCCGGGGCGCATCCGCAACTTCCGCACGATCATCAAGCAGCAGGGCGGGCTCCTGGCCAAGGGGCGGCTGCTGGGCATCCAGTTTGAGACGCTGTTCGAGGACGGGCTGTACTTTGAGATTTCAAAGCACGCGGTCCAGCAGGCCCTGCGCATCCGCTCGGCGTTCGAGGCCAGGGGGATCCCCATGCTCTACAACTCCGTGACCAACCAGCAGTTCCCCATTTTGACTCAGGAACAGTATAACCGGCTGGCGAAGGAGTTTGCCTTTGAGCTTTGGGAGAAGATGGAGGATGGGCGTGTGGCCACGCGCTTCTGCACAAGCTGGGCCACGCTTCCCGCCAACGTGGACGCCCTCGTGTCCGCGGCCGGCGCGCTGTGAGGTCTTCCCTTTCCCTGCCGTCAGAGAGAGAAGTGTGCCCTCTGCCAAACGCTGTAATATTATGTCACAATATATTAGAATAAACATCCGTATACAGGGGGTGTCATTGGCCGCCGTGGTCAGGACAGCCTTGTAAGGAGGATGAGCAATGAAAAAGATCGACGCGCACTCCCATCTGGGGGATTTTGGAGGCTGGGCGGGCATCTCGTTTGGCGAGGCGGAGCTGCTCCGGCAGATGGAGGAATACGAAATTGAAAAGACGTTCCTCACGGGAGCGTCCTTTCAGGGGAACGACGCCGTTGTCGAGGTGTTCCAGAAACATCCGGACAAGGTCGTCCCCTTTGTCTGGATCAACCCGGCGCTGGACGACGTGGAGAAAAAACTCACGCATTACATTGTGGACGAGGGCTTTATGGGCATCAAGATGCAGCCGCTTTTTGACGCTTTTGTCGCGGACGACCCCATTGTCGACCCGGTGATGGATTTTGCCGGGGCGCATCATGTCCCGGTCTTTATCCACTGCGGGCACCCGCCTTTCTCCCTGCCCT
>JAEEGY010000153.1 GCA_016280565.1 Fretibacterium sp. | reverse complement strand
TACTTCGCCAGGTCCAGGGGGGAGGAGATGTCCCTCAGCCCCTGGAAGTTGACTCCCTTCACCACTCGCCCGTCCTTTACGTCCAGGCAGGGAATGATCCGCTTCGTGATCATGGCGCACCTACTTAATGACCTTCAGCGCCTTGCGGTCGATGGTCAGCGCCACGAAGATCAGGAAGACGATGCCCTTGATGAGCTGCTGCATGGCGGATTCCGGGTCCGGCGCCGCATAGCCGCAAACACGTAGCTTACTGTTCACTTCAAATCTCCTCCTCAAATCTCAGTCGTACTTCGCCCTGGGGCGGGTGCGTCTCACTCGCATAGCCCGCGCCGGGCCAGCTCGTTTCGTGCGGACTTGCGGCCCTGCTTCGCAGCCCTGTGGCATCAGTCCACGGCCTCATATCCTCACCTTTACAAAATCAGCTGTCTGGCCTGATCCTATTCCTGCCAGGCATAGGTCCATTTAGTTTTTACCGGGTACACGTCGCCCCTGTGAAAATTGCAGGTGAAGCTGATGGTTTCGCCTGCCACCCCTTCCGGGAACTCCGCCCACACCTGCCAGGAACGGTCTCTTTCCGCAGCCCTGTAACTTGTGGGGTCATCTTCGATCACATTGAAAAAGCCTTTTGTGTTTTCATAATGTTTGCTATCATAATGGATATATCCCATAGACAGGGAACTTCCGCCCCGCTCCCCCACTACGTTTTCATTGTACACCTTCATTCCAAGGATAAACCGCCGGTGGGGCAGGACAAAAGCAGGCGGATTGGTGCATTCGCCAACGGCGGTGTAATGGCTGTATTCTTTGTGATAGTTCCAGGTAAAGTCAATCACATATTGACCGCCTCCGTCAATATCCTTATATTCATACTTCCAGGTGCGCGGCCCATCTTTTTCATTTTTATCCACATCGTGCACGGTCTCCACCAGAACCCAGCAATTGGAGGGCGTTTCAGCCGAAGGCTTTTCTTCGATGACAATGTGGCTTGCCTCTTGTTTTGCTTCGGGTTCATCCCGGACTCTAAAGGAAACGTCGTCAAAATAACTGTCACATTCGCTGCCGTACCAGTACACCGCGTACAGAGACAGCCGGGCAGTGACGGCCCCGTCAGGCACGACGCTGGTCACGCTGATGCGATGCCAGCTTGGATTTTTAGCACTGGTTACATTGCTCTGGCTCAGCAGACTGCCACCTGCATCGAAGTATTCCACCACCAACAGCGTTTCATCCGTGTTCCTGGTATCCCAGGTTCGCACCCACGCGGAAAATTCCGTTTCTGCTCCTGCATAATCAGCCACAGAGACATCCTGATAAATGCGTGTCCGGGCCCCGATAGCCGATTTGAAGGCGCTGGGCATGAAGAAATGTCCGTCGTGGGCTGTCACCTGCCCGTCATATTCCGTTCGGGTGATCCAGATGCCGTCCGGGTCTGTCCAGCCGGAAAGTCCCTGGGAAGCATTGCCGTTAACCAGCAGCTCCGTCGCTCCAAACGCCGAAGCCGGGAGCGCCAGCGCGAGCAGAAGCGCGAAGACCGCGATGAAGCTTTTTTTCATCATTAAATGCCTCCTTAGGGCCAGGGGCGAGGAGATGTCCCTCAGCCCCTGGAAGTTGACTCCCTTCACCCCCCGGCCGTCCTTCACGTCCAGCCAGGGAATGAGTCGATTCGTGATCGGCCGCGCCTACTTGATGACCTTCAGCGCCTTGCGGTCGATGGTGAGCGCCACGAAGATCAGGAAGACGATGCCCTTGATGAGCTGCTGCATGGCGGATTCCAAGCCCAGCATGACGAGGCCGTTGTTCAGCACCGTGTACATCAGCGTGCCCACCACGATGTTTGAGAACCGCACCTTTGCCCCGCCCGTGATGGGCAGGCCCCCCAGCACCAGGGAGATGAGGATCTGCGTCTCAAGCTGGTTGCCCGCCGTCGCGGTGATGGAGCCCACCTTGATGACGTTGACAAAGGCTGCCAGCCCCGTCAGGGCCCCTGCCGCCACGAACACCAGGAACTTCATCCGGTCCGTCCGCACGCCGGAGAACCGCGCCGCCGTCTCCCCGGAGCCGATGGCCTTCACGTCGTTGCCCACCCGGGTGAAGCGGAACAGGAACCACGCCACAAACAGCACCGTGAGGGTAATCCCAATTTTCAGCTCGTTGCTGTCCAGCGCCTTGATGGCAGGGGAGGCGGGCACGGCCGTCTCCGTGGTCAGGTAGGCGCACACGCCCCGGAAGAGGTACATCGTGCAGATGGTGACGATGAAGCTCTGGAGCTTGAACCGCACGTGGAAGAACCCGTTGAGGGCCCCGATGGCCGCGCCGGTGAGGATGCCCCCCAGGATCGCCAGCGGGATGCTGTGGAACGACAGCACGGACACCACGATGGACGCCACGCCCAGGGTGGAGCCCTCCGTGAAGTCGATGGAGCCCAGCGTCATGACGAAGAACACGCCCGTCGCCACGATCATGGGATAGTACACCTGCGAGAGCAGCAGGCGGATGCGCTTGGGCTGAAGGATCTTTCCATCGGTCAGAATGTTCATCACCACAACGATGGTCACAAGCCCGATGAAGGGCAAAAGCCCCTTGAACGTGTCGCTGCTCAGGAAAGCGAGGAGCCTGTTTTGTCCTTTTTCATTTCTCTTTTCCATGTCTCCCGCCTCCTTACACCATCTTCGCGATCAGGTCCTCTTCGCTGAGGTCCTGACTGCGGCGGAACTCGCCGTTGATGCGCCCGTCCTTCATGATGAGGATGCGGTCGGACATCCCCAGCAGCTCCGGGATTTCCTCGGAGATCATGATGATGGACCGGCCCTGCTGCCTGAGCTCATCCATCAGAGCGTAGATCATCTGCTTCACCTTAACGTCGATGCCGCGCGTCGGCGAGTCCAGCACAAGGATATCGCTGCCCTTACCCAGCCAGCGGGCCAGGACCACCTTTTGCTTGTTGCCTCCGGACAGGTCGGAGACGAACTGGTTCACGCCCTGCATCTTCGTCTGCATCCGCTCGGAGTGCTCCTTTGCAAAGTGGTCCAGCTTCTTCTTCCGCAGCAGGTGTTTTTCCGCCAGGTCCTCCAGCGAGGGCAGGACCACGTTGTTGCGGATGGACTCGTTCACGATGAGGGACTCGTTGTCCCGGTCCTTGGAGGCGTAGGCGATGGAGTTTCGGATGGCCGTGGGGATCTTGTCAACGGCAAGGTAGGCCTGGCCGTCCTTCACCAGCATGACACTCCCGTTCCGGTCCCAGGACGCGCCGAACACCGCCTTGCCCACCTCGTGCATCCCGCACTCGGACAGGCCGCCGAAGCCCAGGATCTCCCCCCGGTGCAGGTCAAAGCTGATGTCCTCGATCTGTCCCGGCACGCTCACGTCCTTCACGGACAGCACCACATCGTCCGACACGGGGCTGCCGTAGTCCGTGCGGTAGTAGGCGGAGCCGATCTCCCGGCCCACCATGAGGCGCTTCAGGTCGTCCTCGTTCACATCCCGCGCGTTCACCGTGTCGATGTACTCTCCGTCCCGCAGGATGGTGACGGTGTCGGAGTGCTCCAGCACCTCGCCCAGGTCGTGGCTGATGAAGATGACGCTTCGGCCGTCGGCCCGCGTCGCGTCCATGATCTTGTAGAGCTCCAGGCGTCCGCTCTGGGAAAGGGCCGTCGTCGTCTCGTCCACGATCAGGATCTTGGGCTTCATGTACGTGGCCTTGACGATCTCGACCAGCTTGCGGTCCTCGAAGTTGTAGTTGTCGATCATGGCCCCCGCCTTAATGCGGCCGAAGCCATACTCGTCCAGGAGCCGCTGGGCTTCCCGGATCATGGCGCGGCTGTCCTTGATGCCCCAGTGCATGAAGGGGTCCTCGTGCCCCAAAAAGATGTTCTCCGCTACCGTCAGGCCGGAGAGCGTGCCCATTTCCTGAACGATGATGGAGACGCCCCGGTCGTTGGCCTCCACCTGGTTGCGGGCGTGCAGGGGCTCGCCGGAGAGCGTGAAGGTGCCGCCGCCGATGGTGTAGATGCCGCAGAGCATCTGGCAGAAGGTGCTCTTGCCGGAGCCGTTCTCTCC
>JAEEGY010000002.1 GCA_016280565.1 Fretibacterium sp. | reverse complement strand
GGTGTACCGAAGGACGTACAGGGCGACGCCCGGGCAGAGGAGTGGGTTGCCCAGATGACGGGGTGGTTTGCAAAGAACAAACTGGCCCCGTTTTTTGGCAAGGGGAAACTCAGCGGCCACGTGTGCGCCCAGACAAACCCCTGCAAGCCAGGGGACGCGGCGGCCACGCTGGCCACAGCAAAGCACTACGCCTCCATGGCGGAGAACATTGTTGCCAAGATCCCTGCCACCCGCGCCGGGTTGGAGGCCATTGAGGCCTGCGCCGCAGAGGGTATCGGTGTGACAGCGACGCTGAGCCACACTGTTCCCCAGGTGCTTGCCATGGCGGAGGCCTATCAGCGCGGCCGCCGGAAGGCCATTGAAAAGGGCATCAAGCCGGGGATCGGCATCGCCGTGCTGATGATCGGCCGTCTTGACGATTACCTGCGGGACGTGATGAACGACACTCAGGCAAAGGCGACGGAGGCCGACATACGATGGGCGGGGATCGCTGTCTTCAAGCGCGCCTATGAGATATTCAAAGAAAAGAAGTATGACTGCGTGCTGATGCCGGCGGGCAGCCGGGGCGGTTATCACATCACGGAAATATCCGGCGCGAATATGGTCATGTCCGTTGCGCCGTTCATCGCCAAAGCCCTGGAAACGGAGACCGATTTTTCCGAGAAGATCGACCAGCCCGTGGCCCCCGATATCCTTGAGCGGCTGCGGGAGATGCCCGAATTTCTTAAGGCCTACGAGCCGGACGGCATGGCAGTGAATGAGTTTATCGCCTACGGCGCGTTCAACCGCACGTTGGACCAGTATACGCAGGTGGGCTGGAATCTCCTGAGAGAGATCGACCTCTAAGGAGGCAAACGCCGCCGTTTTCAACTCAGAGGGACGGCATAACGAACGAATCCCAAGCGCTCTGCGCTTGAATATAAGGAGGAGAAATCCATGAAGAAACTGTTTGTCCTGGCACTGGCGCTCATGCTTGGCTGCACAGCCGCAATGGCAGCTGTGTTCCCGTCCACGCCCACGGTGTACATCGGCTACGGCGCCGGCGGCGGCACCGACACAGCGGTGCGTCCCGTGGTGGCCGCAATGGCAGAATACCTGGGCGAGACCATCAACTGCGTCAACATGGCGGGTGCAAACTCCGCTGTGGCCTGCGACTATGTTCTGAAGCAGCCGCATGACGGAACCAGCATGTTCGCCACCGGAACCGGCGGATTTTCCTCTTATCCGATCTATGCCTACTCCAAGTCCAGCTGGCAGGATTGGATCTCCTTCCATCCGTATTCCGGCCCGGCCGTGGTGTTCGCCAACAAGGACGCGGGCGTGACCAACACCGAGGAGCTGTTTAAGTACCTGGCCTCCGGCAAGAAGTTCGGCGTCGGTGCTTACGGTAATGGCCCCCACACCCAGTTTGAGGCCATCTGCGCCGCCAGGGGCGTGTCCGCTCCTGAGTACAGCCTGTTCGGCTCCTGCGCTGACACCGCCGTTGGCTGCATCGCGGGCGACGTCATGGTGGGCGCTGGCTCCCTGTCCTCCGTCATCGACTACCTGAACGGCGGAATGCTGGTGCCGATCTTCGTCACCTGCGCCACTCCGTTCACGTTCTCCGGCGTGGGCATCACCGCTCCCTCTGTCACCACCGTGGTCCCCGGCACGGACGGCATTCCCAACCTGAACGAGACCTGGCCCATCATGATCCCGCGCGACACCCCGCCCGAGATCGTGAAGGCGCTGACGGAGGCGTTCAACGCCGCCATCAAGACCGAGGCCGTCAAGAAGTTCGCCGCCGAGAAGGGCTTCAACATCATTGGCCTGACCGGCGAAGAGGCTGACAAGTTCCTGTCCTACTCCATCTCTGGCTACTCCTGGACGCTGTTCAATGCCAAGCTGGGCGAGGGCAATCCCGCTGACTTCGGCATCCCGACTCTGAAGGACTACAACTGGGATACCGTGAAGCTGAGCTGCCCCACCTACAAGAAGTAAATCTCTAAGGCACAATCGAAAAGCGCTGTTAGGTGTAACAACCTGGGGCGTCGCGGACATGGCGCTGCGACGCCCCTTTTTAAATGTCAACTGGAATACCTGGCACTTCGCACCCCGCAGGCGTCGGGAGGAAACCCCCTATGGGGGCGAGTCCGCCATAAGGAGTTGAAAGCAATGTCGGTAGGAAACCCCTCACAGGGGCAGGAGCAGAAGAAGCGGAACGCGGCGAAGGACCTTGCCAGCGGCGTTCTGCTTGTTTTCTTTGGCATCTACATCGTCGTTGACGCTCTGAACCTGAAGGTCTACAACACCTTCATCGACGCGCCGGGCTTCTTCCCCACCATCGTCGGCTCGGTCATCGCGATCCTGGGCGGCATCCTGGCCTTTATTGGGCTGAAACTGGGCGGCGTTCGGGAGATAAAGGAAGTCCTCAACGGCCGGTTCCTCAGGGAGTTCGTCACCAGCGACGGCACTCTGCGCGTGCTGGCCCTGATCGTCATGATGGTGATCTACATCTGGGTGCTGCTGGGTCGCATCCACTTCATCGCCGCCACCAGTATCTACCTGATCGCGAATTTCCTCTACCTAAAAGCGAACAAGCATTGGTGGGTGTCCGTCATCATCGCGGTGGCGACCTCCGCCATCGTTTATTACACCTTCAAGCTGGGCTTTGGCATCACCATGCTGTAACGGGAGGTATCCGTGATGAATGAATTCGTAAAACAATTTGGCCTCCTCTTGCAGGCCGCGGGAGGCGTGCTCAGCGGCGTGAACCTGCTGATCGTCGCGGGCGCGGTGCTCCTGGGACTGGTGGTCGGCGCGATACCCGGCCTGACCGGCACCATGGCCCTGGCACTTTTGATCAACCTGACCTACAAACTGCCCAGCCCCCAGGCAGTGGCCTTTATGCTGGGCGTGTACGTGGGCGCGGTCTCCGGCGGGCTCTTCTCCGCCATCATGTTGAATATTCCCGGCACGCCCAACGCGGCGGCCACGGCGCTGGACGGCTACCCCCTGGCCAAGCAGGGCAAGGGCGGCAAGGCGCTGTTCGGCGGCGTGCTGGCCTCCTGCCTGGGTACGCTGCTCTCCTGCCTCATCATGCTGGTTGCTACGCCGTTCCTCTCCCAGATCGCGCTGAAGTTCGGCAAGTGGGAGATGTTCGTGCTGGCCGTGTTCGGCATCACCATCTGCGGCAACCTGTGCGTGGACTGCTCGCCCCTGAAGGGCTGG
>JAEEGY010000152.1 GCA_016280565.1 Fretibacterium sp. | reverse complement strand
GCCATGTGGCAGACGATGGGGACGTTCCAGCGGGAGGCCGCTGTCTTGCTGATGCCCGCCGCGGCCATGGCGGTGTCCGTCACCACCGTGACGCCCCGGCGCAGCGCCTCACGCCCCCGGGCCACCGCGCCCTCCGAAAAGCGAAGGGCCTGCACGAAATCAAAGTCCGCCGTCGTGTGGACGACGCGCTTCACGACAGGTAGGGCTTCCTCTTCTCCTGCCCATTCCCCCATCTCCTCCGTGATGATGGCCATGCTGGCCTGTTCAATTTCCGCCGGTCTCATGGGGGGAGGCCTCCTTCGCGTCCGTTTCATGCGGGATAATGTGAACGTCCTGCTGCGGGTAGGGGATCTCGATCCCTTCCTCGCGGAAGAGGGAGATGAGATGATGCCGCATATCGCTGGCGACCTTCAGGAACGACACCTGATGCAGATCGATCCAGTAGTACCCCTCGAACTCCAGCGCGCTGTCGCCAAAGTTCCTGAAGATGACGAAGGGCGCGGGGTCCTTCAGCACCCTGGAATGCCCCTTCATGACATCCAGCATCAGTTCCTCGACCTTGCGGGTGTCCGCGTTGTAGGAGACGCCCACCGTCAGGACGTTGCGCCTTCTCGGGTCCGAGCCGGTCCAGTTCGTGACGCTGTTCTCCAGAAAGTAGCGGTTGGGCAGCACCACGTCCAGCCCGTCCCAGGTTTTGATGGTGGTGGAGCGGGAGCCGATGTCCTGCACAGTGCCCTCCGTCCCCGCGACGGAGATGATGTCGCTGACCTTGAAGGGCCGGCTGAAGATGACGATGAAGCCGCTGATGAGGTTGTTGAAGATGTTCTGCATCCCGAAGCCGAAGCCCACCGCAAAGGCGCCGCCCAGGAACGCGAAGGCCGTCAGCGGGATCTTGACGATGTTGAGCGCCGTGAGGGCAAAGGCGATCCACAGGATATAAAAGACGATGCGCTGGGTGGCGCTGGCGGCCGTCTCGCTGGCGTTGAAACGGTTCATCATCCGGCGCTTCAGCCACCGGCTGCCCATGGAACTGAGGAAAAAGCTGGAGAGGAAAACCAAAATCGCGACGGCCAGCCGCCAGACGGTGACGGAGTAGCCCTCGCCCTGCCACAGCTCCGTGTCCAGGAAGCCCATGATGGTCTCCCTGCTGAAGCTGTGGACCTTCTCCGCGATGCGGAGGGCGCTGATCCGGTCGCTGGCCTCGGTGTAGAGCCGCTGATAGAAGAAGATCGTGTTGGGGATCAGGGCCTCGTAGCGGTTCAGCACGTCGGTGGTGATCTTTCGCCCGTTCTCGATGGCCTGGAGCATGTTCTGCAGCACCCGGCTCCGATCCTCAGCTGAGAGATCGGATGTGCGGGGCTGATCCTCTTGGGGTCCCTCCCTGCCGGCGTTCTGGGCTTCTTCCATTTGTTTCTGCATCATCGCGACACGGCGGAACACATCCGCCTCCAGCGTCCTCACGCCCGCGAGCTGGATATTGAGATCACTGATGCGCTTCTGAGCCTCATCCCGATCCTTCCATATCTCCTCACCGGACGCCTCGTCCCGGAAGAGTTTATAGCGCTCGCGCCAGACCTGCTGAGTCTCCCTCAGGAGCGCGATTTCATCGTCAAGAAGGGTGGTCATGTACTCCCAATAGGTTGCCCGCGCGGTTCGCGCCATGTAGAGCGACAACGCCGGGGTCATCAGGCCGCCCGGCGCGCCAATATCCACGGCCCCTCTCCCGGTGAGAGCCGCCCGGGCCCGCACCACGGCGGACGAGGCGGAGTCCAGCGCCTTCCGTGCCCCTTCCATCTCGACGATCAGAGCGTCAATCCGCTCCTGAAGGGTCTTGAGATTGGCGTTCAGGACCTCCTCGGGGAAGATGAGGTCCTCCTTCATGGCCGCCAGGCGGCGTTTGAGCCGTCCAATGAGTGCGACGTTCTGGTCAAACCCCTGGCGCACCGTGCGAACCTGGAACGACGACAGGGCGACGTTCAGACGAGCCGACTCCAACGCCAGCGTGTGCGTGCGCGGTAGTTCGAGGGGCGCTCCGCCCTCTTTGTCCTCCTGCGCCTCTTTCTTCAGGCGCTCCGCGTTGGCGAGGTCGAGACGCAGCTTGCTGAGTTTTGACTGGAGCATGAAGACCTGGATGTCCAGACCGCGGGAAACCTTGTTGATCTCCTGACGCAAAGCGTCGGAGGTGTTGATATCCGGCGAGGTCGGCAGGACGGGAAGCTCCGGTTCCGGCTGAACCGTCTGCACCTGCGTGAGGGCGTTATAGGCTGTGTAGGCTACTGTCAGTTCTGATAGGATCTGCGTGTGCAGCTCCCGTTGAGCTTCCGTGTACCCCCAGGCCGCCATGTCATCTGAAACCGTCTCGTTCAAGGATGCAAGTTCATCCAGGCGCCGAACCACGTCCAAACTTTCCAGATTTACGTTTTCCAGCTCCGCCTCGACGGCCGTGCGAGTCTTTGCGATATCGGCGCTGATCTCCGCCTGGAGCTTCGTCACGTCGTCCGCCGCGGCCTCCTCCGTTTGCGCGGCGAACACGGGGAAGTTGAGGGGGAAGATAAGCAACGCCATGCCCCACAGACCCAACAGAATTTTCCGCAGCAAAGCGTTGCTCATTTTGACCTCCCTTTATTTAATGGCCTTGAGGTGTTTCTTCTGCGCGGCCTCCAACGCCTTTTTTGTGGAGAATATCTTGTTGGCCAGCTTCTTGTTCCCTGCGCTGTAGCGCAGCAGCCCGGCCCGCAGGTCCGGCCCCGCCGCAGCACGATAATCCGTGAAGATCTCCGTCCCCACCATGATGTTGATCCTGGGGTCCAGAAAATCCTTCGCTTTTTTTACGCTGGGATACTGCTTCATGATCCTCTTCTTGTGGACGTTCCAGCGCACCTGCATCAGGCCGTAGTCTCCGCCTCGGGACACCGCGGCAGCGTTGGCAGAGGACTCGTGGACCACCATCGCGGCCAGCACAAGGGGGTCCTGGCCGAACTTGTCCCCCGCCTGGAGGATGTACTCCGCATACTGCCGGGCCTGTTTCGCCGAGAGCTTTTTGTTGTAGCGGCAGAAGAGCTCCGCGATGCTCCGGATCTGGGCCTCGCGCTGTTTCGCGCTGGGAGTCTTCTTTGAGGACTCGCCATTGGCCCGGAGACGCGCTTCCTTCGCCGCAGCCGTCTGGGGAAAAACGTCGGAGGTGATGAGCTGCCCCTCGGCGGAGGGGGGCGGAAGCTCGAACTTTCCCGGCTTCGCCCCCGCCGTGACAGGGAGAAGCAGGAGCCACAGGAAGCAGGCCCCTGCGATCTTGTCTAAAGATACCTTTGAGGTCATGAGGCTACTCTATTCCCCGCTCCTGGTATATTTTCCGGAGCGCCGCTTTGACCTCTGCAACCTCTTCTTCGGACGCCGGCGGTACACCAAAGGGCTTCACCGCGGGAGCGGTAGCGGAACCGGCCTTCTCCGCCGGATCTTTCTTCTCAAGCTGGACTCGGGTGTCCCGCAGGGACTTCAACCCCACCTCGCCCAGTACCTCGTTGCCCTTGCCGTAGCGGGCGACAGCCTCGCGCCATGTGCCGTCCTCGTCCGGGGCGTAATCGCCCATGGCCTTGCGCAGCGACACCAGCGCAACGTACATATCCCGCACGGCGGCAAGATATTCTGTGCTCACGGAGCGGTAGGAGACCTGGGCGTTGATGAGGTCGATCTGGGCTCCCATCCCCTCGCTGTACATCAGCTCCGTGATGTGCAGTTCCTCCTGTGCGCGCTCCACCTGGCGCTTGCGGTCCACCTCCGCCGCTTCGGCGTTTTTCCAGTTGTTCATCGCTACAGCGATGTCGCGGCGCGTCTCCTCCTCAAGGGACTGGAGTTTAGACTCCGCCGCCTGGATCATCCGGTCCGCGTTCAACACGCCATACTTCGTCTGATGTCCGTCAAAGATGGGGAGCTTCAGCGATAGTCCGAAAGAGGCCTCGCCTTTTTTGGGGACGGTGTTTGTCACCTCCGGGTCGGACCAGGCCGTCCACTGAGACGAGAAGTCCAGCGTCGGGGAAAGCCCCTTGCCTGTCAGTTTCTTGACGAGCTTTGCCCGCTCCACGGACAGCCTTGCGGAGCGCACATCGGGCCGAAACGCCAGCGCGTCGGTGTAGTCCACCTCCACGTCAAACTTCGGGACCCTCAGCTCCTGTCCCTCCGGCTCCACGTCCAGCCCCCCCGCAAGGTACGAAAGGTTGGCCAGCAGGTTTTGGTAGGCTGTCTCAGCCTCCTTCACCTGGCTCTCCGCCTCGACGACCTGGGCCTCGCTGCGCACGATATCCAGTCTCGGGACCAGTTCCTGGCGGTATTTTTCCATCGTCACACGATGATTTTCCGACCTCTGGGTCAGGACCTCCTGCTGAAGGCGGACGTTTTCACGGGCCATGACGGCCGACCACCAGGTCTCCTCCGCCGTGGCGATGAGCGAGTTCAGGTTTGCGTCAAACTGCGCGCGGGAGACCTCGTAGCCAAGGATGCGCTGCCGTTCGTCCAGGGAATATTTTCCGGAGATGTCGATACGGTGCGTCAGGGCCAGACCCAGGGTCGTGGTGTCATCTCCCTTGTGAGTGACCAGACTCTCCCCCGCAGTGAGGGCCAGCGAAGGGCGTTGCGTCCCCACGGCTGCCAGCACGGAGTAATAGTCCGCCTCGACGGACTTGACCCCGGCCCGCAGGGAGTGGTTGTTGAGCAATATCTCCCTCAGGTACTGTTCCAGCGACATGGAGACCGCAGCAACAGACTCCCCCGCACTCATCAGCAGAGTCAGAAACAGCGATAAAATGAACAGACGTTTCTTCAACTGAGATCACCTCTGTATAAGCTTCTTCTTCTATTATACTCTATATTTCGATAATCTTTTAAAGCTCAGGGCTAGCCGCCCTGAAACCTGCTGGCCCGGGAGAAGCCCTCAAGTGGGGCCCGCCGCCTTCTGGGAAGGGGAGGCGCTGTGTCCTACCTCTTCCTTCCGCGGTTGTAGTTGATGAGGCAGCCGGCCTTGACGATCTCCCGCTCCTCCTTCGTCATGTCCTGGACGTGCAGGGAATTTCCGCGCCCTTTCCGTCCCTGATGGCACAGGGGGAGATATCCTTGCCGTAGCCATTGTACACGCAGGACCTGTAGGCTTTGTCGTCATAGTGATACTCTGGCACGTTGCCCCACTGGCAGTCGAAATCCTCCGCGCTGGTGAGCAGGCCGCCGTTGGCCGCCGTGGCCGCGATGCTCCGCGCGTCCATCAGCGCCACGGCCGACATCTGCCCCTGTCCTGGCTT
>JAEEGY010000151.1 GCA_016280565.1 Fretibacterium sp. | reverse complement strand
GAGGGCGTGACCCTCTATGTTGCGGAGGAGGAGAGGGATATCTTTGTCCCCTTTCACCTGATCAAGGGGGGCAACCTTGTCTATCGGCCAGACGGCCAGCCTACGCGGACCGACAGGTCCGCGGCGCGACGCCGGTCGGCTGTGTCGGAGCAAGACGCGGGGCGTCTTGCGGAGGTCCAGCCAGACGCCCAGCTCAAACGGACCGGCAGGTCCTCGGCGCTGCGCCGGCCGGCTGAGTCGGAGCAAGAGGCGGGGCATCCTGCGAAAGCGCGCATGGAATCTCAAGGCCCGCGGAAGGGCGGCAAGCGGCCCTCTGCGAATAAGAAGAAACATCGTGAGGAGGAGCATTAGATGCAGCTGGGGCGCGATTTTGTTTATGCGCTGAATCAGATAGCCGACGAGCGTGGTTTGGACCCCGCGCTGATCGTCTCAAGCCTGGAGGCGGCCCTGATCTCGGCTTACAAGAAGTATCAGGGCGGGAACCAGGAAGCCGAGGTCCACATCAACCTTGAGACGGGGGACGTCGTGGTCGATGAACTCCGTACCGTTGTGGATGACCTGACGGCTTCCCCGGGGGAGTTGGAGTCACCCGACACACAGATCACTCTGGGGGATGCGCGGAGGCTGGGTATCAAGGATGCGGCCGTGGGGGACGTGTTACACATTGAGAAAAACCCCGTTGACTTTGGACGCATCGCCGCCCAGACGGCACGCCAGGTGATCATCCAGCGCCTGAAGGACGCTGAGCGCCAGGTGATCTACAGCGAGTTCTCCGACAGGGTTGGAGAGATGATGAACGGCGTGATTTTCAAGACGGAGAACGACCAGGTCCTTGTCCGTCTGGGCGAACGCACGGAGGCTATCCTGCCCCGCAAGGAGCGTATCCCCGGCGAGGACTACAGTCCGGGCAAGGTGATGAAGTTCTACGTCCTGGATGTCCGCCAGATGACGCGGGGGCCGAGGATCGTCGTGTCACGCACACATCCCGGCCTTCTGAGAAAGCTGATGGAGCTGGAGATCCCGGAGGTCCGGGAGGGGATCATCGAGATCCGCAACATCGTCCGGGAGGGCGGGGCCCGTGCAAAGGTCGCGCTCACAACGCTGGATCCCAACGTCGACCCCGTTGGAGCGTGCGTGGGCAACGCGGGGGCGAGGATCAAGGCGATCAGCAGCGCGCTGAAGGGCGAGAAGGTCGACGTCATCGTCTGGAGCAGCGATCCCATCGTCTATATCCGGAACTCGCTCTCTCCGGCTCAGGTGGCAAAGGTTGAGCCGGCTCTGGACCAGGACCACGCGGCGCGGGCTTATGTCTATCCCGACCAGCTCTCCCTGGCCATTGGAAAATCGGGGCAAAACGTCCGTCTGGCAGCGCGTCTGACGGGGTGGAAGATCGACATCAGCTCCATCGAAGCGGAAAAGATGCCGACGCTTCAGGACATCTTCCACGAGGTTGCGGAGGGCGACTGATGCCGACGGCCCTCGCTGGGAAAGAGACTGTGTCCCACGTTGGCAAGGGGAGTAAGCCCCTTACCCGCCAGAAGCCGCGCACCTGCGTTGCCTGCCGTACGGAGGCCCCCAAACGGGCGCTGGTCCGTGTCGTGCGTACGCCGGATGGCTCGGCAGTAGTGGACGTGACGGGCAAGCTGCCTGGCCGGGGGGCTTACCTCTGTTTGAACGTGGAATGCCTGCGCAAAGCCCGCAAAACCGGCGCTCTGTCCCGGGCACTGAAAACTACCCTGACGGATGCATGCTGGGATGAGCTTGAGCGCTGCATTGAGCATTACGCGAAGGGGTACGGCCCGGAGGAGCGGACGCGGGAACTGCGTTCCCTTTTGGGACTCTCCCGCCGGGCCCGGCTGCTCCTCATCGGGATGGACGCCATTCACGCAGAGGCGGGGAAGGGAAAAACGCTGCTCCTGCTGACGGCGCGGGATTGTTCTGATGCGGTGCGGAAATTCGCTGAGGGGCTTGCTTCCGAGGAACATCAATGGATGGAGCTGCCGCTGAACATCGAGGAACTGTCCGCGGCGCTGGGGACAGGCAGCGTTCAGATCGCGGCCCTGGTGGCCCGAAGCGGAGCAGCGGATAAAATGATGATTTTACTTGCCAAATAGACAGGAAGGGAGATGCGCCTTTGAACAATAAAGTACGGATTTACGATCTGGCGAAAAAGTTAAATAAAACGAATAAGGAGCTTATGGCGCTGCTGGAGGAGATGGGG
>JAEEGY010000150.1 GCA_016280565.1 Fretibacterium sp. | reverse complement strand
TGCGGCCGGTTTCCCCCCAGGATGGTGTATAATAATTACGTTTTGTTGTTTGGTTATTAACTTTGGTTTAATTTAAGGAGGACATTGCGTGATGAAAAAGCTTGTTTCTGTAGTGTTGGTGCTGACCTTCCTGTTCTGCGGCGCGGCGTGGGCCGATGCGGCCAGGCCGCTTGAGGGGCGGAACCTCGTCGTGGCCATGAGCCCGGACTTCATGTACTTCGAGACGGTCTCCCAGACGGAGGAGTGCGGCTACGAGGGGCTGGACATCGACATCCTCAAGTCACTGTCCCAGAAACTGGGCTTCACCTTCACCATCTCGCCCATGGCGTTTTCCTCGCTCATCGGCGCGCTCCAGACCCACAACGCGGACCTGGTCATCAGCGGCATGAGCTACACGGACGAGCGGGCGAAGGTTGTGGACTTCTCCGACATCTACGCCACCACGGACTTCGGCGTCGTCGTGGCGGCGAATGCGGACATCAACAGCTTCAAGGACCTTGAGGGCAAGGTCATCTGCTGCTCCCAGGGGGCGTCCCAAGAGAGCCTGATCCGCGACGGCATCAAGGGCGCAAAGCTCGTCACCTATCAGGGACAGTCCGCCGTGGGGCTGGCAGTGGCCGAGGGGAGCGACGGCGTGCAGGCCGGCATCACCAGCATCAACGGCGCAAAGAAGCTCTCCAACACCGTGAAGACCAGCGACGGCAAGCCCATGCTGAAGTATTTCGTGCTGGACTACGAGGGCATCGCGGACATCTACAACATCGCCTTCCCCAAGGGGAGCGAGCTGCTGCCTATCATCAACGGGGCGCTGAAGGAAATGATCGCCTCCGGGGAGATGAAGCAGCTCATCGACAAGTGGCTCTACTAAAGTCACAGGTTTCAGGGCGGTCAGCCCTGAGCTTGGAAGTTTCGTTGTTGCTCGCGACACCAGGGCATCCCTGCCCGTTGAAGGACACCTCCCGGCCCCGTTGCCGGGAGGCCGTTTGTTTCCGTTGAAAGGGTAAGATCATGCGGCTTGATTTCAGCATCATTTGGGGCTACCTGCCCATGTTCGGCAGCGCGCTGCTCGTGACCCTCAAGGTGACGTTCTGTTCGCTGTTCTTCGCGCTGCTCCTCTCCATTCCGCTGTCCCTGTGCAAGATCTCCAACATCCGACCCCTGCAGTGGTTTGCTGATTTCTACACCTCCATCTTCCGGGGCGTCCCCATCCTTGTGCAGGTCTTCATGACGTACTTCGGCATCCCCATCGCCACGGGGGTGAAGATGAGCGCCTTCACTGCGGGGGTCGTCGTGTTCTCGATGAACTCCGCCGCCTACATCAGCGAGAGTATGCGCGGCGGCATCCGCGCCATCGACCGGGGGCAGTACGAGGCGGCCATGGCCCTTGGCGTGCGCTACCCCGCCATGATGAAGGACATCATCCTTCCCCAGGCGGTGAAGAGCGTGCTGCCAAGCCTGGTGAACGAGTTCATCGGCCTGCTGAAGAACACCACGCTCATCGCGTCCATCGGCCTGGTGGACATCCTGCGCGTGGGCCAGCTCATCCAGGCGGCGACCTACCGGGCCTTCGAGCCCTTCTTCGTCATCTCGGTGTTTTACTATGTGCTGGTCATGGCGCTGTCCTGGTTCGGCAAGTACCTGGAGAGGCGGGTGAACAAAAGTGATCGACATTAGGAACCTTTACAAGAACTTCGGCGCTCTGCCGGTGCTCAAGGGCGTCAGCCTGACGGTGGACGACGGGGAGATCGTGAGCATCATCGGCCCCTCGGGGAGCGGCAAGTCCACTCTGCTCCGCTCCATCAACCTGCTGGAGCCGCCCACCTACGGCGAGATCTGGGTGGACAGCAAGCTCATCACCCCGCCGGACCCGTACCTTCACTTTGACGTCATCCGCGCGTCCCGGACCTATCAGCACATGCGGCGCGAGGGCTGGGACAATGACGAGGCGCTGATTAAGGAGATCAAGGCGAAGGACCTGCTGAAGCGGCGCGAGGGCGCGGAGTACAACGCCCTGCTGAAGGAGATCACGCAGGACAGCTTTGTCGACGCCAACGTCGTGCGGGAGAAGATCGGCATGGTCTTCCAGCACTTCAACCTCTTCCCCCACATGACGGTGCTCCAGAACATGATCTACGCGCCCACCCACGTCAGGAAGATGCCGATGGAACAGGCTGTGGAGAAGGCCCGCGCCCTGCTGGAGAACGTGGGGATGCTGGACAAGATCGACGTTTATCCCGGCACGCTCTCCGGCGGGCAGAAGCAGCGGGTGGCCATCGCCCGGACGCTCTGCATGGACCCGGAGGCCGTGCTGTTCGACGCGCCCACCTCCGCCCTGGACCCGGAGATGGTCAAGGAGGTGCTGGACGTCATCAAGCGCCTGGCCACCACGGGCATCACCATGATCCTCGTGACCCACGAGATGGGCTTTGCCCGGGAGGTGTCGGACCGCATCTGCTTCCTGGACGAGGGGACCGTGCTGGAGGACGCGTCACCGGATATCTTCTTCTCCACGCCAAAGTCGGACCGGGCGCGGACGTTCCTCGACAAGGTGCTGTAAAAATGATACGGAACATGACTCCGGAGGACTACGACGAGGTGTATGCGCTGTGGCGGTCCTGCCCGGAGATGGAACTGAACAACTTAGACGATTCCCGCCAGGGGGTGCTGCGCTTCCTGGCGCGCAACCCGGAGACGGTCTTTGTGGCCGAGGAGGAGGGCCGTGTCGCCGGCGTTTTGCTGGCCGGTTCCGACGGACGGCGGGGGTACATTTACCACGCCGGGGTGCGGCCGGAGTTCCGCGGGCGGGGTATTGGCACGGCCTTAGTCGAGGCGGCGCTTGAAAAACTCCGCGCCCTGGGCATCACCAAGGTCGGGCTGCTGGTGTTCCGGAACAACGACGCGGGCAGCCGCTTCTGGGAGGCCAGAGGTTTCGCCGCCCGCGAGGACCTGGCCTACCGAAGCTGCGTCCTGCGGGAGATGACGCGGATACAGTTTTAAACTCAGGGCTAACCGCCCTGAAACCTGTAGCCCCTCTCCCCCTTTTGATTTGCCTGTCCCCTCAGGGGAATGATACAATGGGGGGCAGGCGCGAGCTGCAGGACTATCTGAGAGGAGCTGAGGGCGCTTGGCTGTTTCCTTATACCGGCAATATCGTCCTCAGACCTTCGCGGAGGTCGTGGGGCAGGACGCGGCGATCGACGTCCTGAGTCACTCCCTCTCCAGCGGGAGGATTGGCCACGCTTACCTCTTCTCCGGCCCCCGGGGCTGCGGCAAGACCTCCGTCGCCCGCATCCTGGCCAAGGCACTGAACTGTACCGCGCCTGACGGTAACGAGCCTTGTGGTAAATGTCCTAACTGCCTCGCCATCACGGCGGGGGAGAGCCTGGACGTGGTGGAGATCGACGGCGCGTCCAACAACAGCGTCGACGAGGTCCGCGAGCTCAAAAGCCATGTGACCCTGGCCCCCTTCTCCTCAAAATACAAGGTCTATATCATCGATGAGGTCCACATGCTCTCCACGGCGGCCTTCAACGCCCTCCTGAAGACGCTGGAGGAGCCGCCCTCCTATGTTGTCTTTATTCTGGCCACGACGGAGCCCCACAAGGTCCCCGTCACCATCCGTTCCCGCTGCCAGCACATCCCCTTCCACAGCATCGGCGCGCGCCGGATATTTGAGCAGCTCACGCGGGTCTGCGAGTGGGAGAAGGTGGCGGCCCAGCCGGAGGCCCTGTGGGAGGTGGCCCGCCAGGCGGACGGCGCCATGCGCGACGCCCTCTCCATGCTGGAACAGGTCATCAACCGCGCCGCGAGCGAGGTGACTCTGGCGGACGTGGAGGCGACGCTGGGCGCGGGGAGCCGACCGGCCCTTGAACGCTGGCTGGCCGGTCTCCGTGAGGCGGGCCCGGCGTCTTACACGGGGCTGAAGGAGATGTTTGAAGGAGGCTCTCCCCAGCGGGTCTTTGAGGAGCTCTTCTCCCTGGTCCGCAACCTCTGGCTGACGGCCCGCTGGCCGGACGTGGCGGAGTCCCTCGACGTCTCCGAGCAGGAGAAGGCCTTCCTTCAGAAAGAGGCTCCCCGCTGGAAGCCGGACGAACTTCGTTCTCTGCTGGCCTCCCTCGTGAACCTCATCACCCAGGCGCGTCAGGGCGTCCGCTCCGACGTGCTGGCCGGCCTGCTCATGCTGGCGCTTGGCCAGACTGACGAGCTTACGCGGCGCGACAGCGTCGCGGCGTTCGGCAGGTCGGCTATGTCGAAGCGAGGCGCAGTCGCCTCGCGGAGGCTGGACCAGACTGCCGACCAGCCGGAGCCGCCGGCCAGACGAGCCAGCTTACGCGGCCCCGAAGGGGACGCGGCGTTGGCTCGGTCGGCCGTGTCGGAGGGAAGCGTGGGACGCTTCCCGGAGGCCATGCCCGTTCAGGCAGCGGGTTCTGTGGAGGCCTCGGTCCCGCAGGAGAAGCCCGCCCCCCGGCGGCGTCAGAAGACCGAACCCCCGGAGCCGCTTCCTCCCGTTGCGGAGGCGTTACCCTCCAGGGCAGAGGAAGTGTCCCAGCCTTCTGCGGCCCCCGTGCTGAACTGGCAGCCCGTTTCCGGGGAGACGGCCGCGCAGCTCCTGTCCCAGGTGCAGGAGGCGGACTTCACGCTGTACTGCGGCCTGCTGGATGCCGCCTTCCTGGAGGCGGAGGGGAATTTGCTCCTGGACATGGGGAGCCGCTACAATTACGAGACGCTGCGCCTGGAGCGGAACTGCGCGGGGCTGGTCCGTGTGCTGCCGGGGCATAAAGGGATCTTTCTGCGTCACGGTGAGGACACCTTTGCCTGCCCCGCTGAGCTGCCTCCCCAGGCCGAGGCAGAGGTTGAGGAAAAGCCCGCTGAGAAGGCGCCGGTCCCTAAAAAGCGGGCGCCGCGTTTCACGCCCCCTCCCGAGGAGAGCGGCGAGGAAGCCGGGGCCGGGGCTCAGGAAAATCCCGAGCCCGCCAGGTCCGGGCTGCCCTTTGGGGCGCTGATGAAGGATATCTCCCGGGTGATGCGGGGCGAGGTCGTCCTCGTCCGTCACAGGGAAGAGGAGGCCGGCGGCGGGGACGGGGACGCCCCCTCGGAGGAGAGCCGCGAAGAGGGGAGTGAGGCTTAGATGACGAGACCCTTTGTTCATCTGCACGTCCACACGGAGTACAGCCTGCTGGACGGCGCCATCCGCACCAAGGACCTGGCCAAAAAGGTGGCGGGCTGGAGCGAGGAGGAGCCGCGCAACAAGGCGGTGGCCATGACCGATCACGGGGTCATGTACGGCATTGTGGAGTTCTACGAGAACTGCCGCGCCCAGGGCGTGAAGCCCATCCTGGGGTGCGAGACCTACGTTGACCCGGACGGCTACCGCTCCAGAGAAAAGAAAGGCAAGAACAACCACCTGCTCCTCCTCTCCGAGACGGAGGAGGGGTATCACAACCTGGTGAAGATCATCTCCGTCGCCAACACCGACGGGTTTTACTATAAGCCGCGCATCGACCACGACCTCCTGGCCAGCCACGCCAGGGGCCTCATCGCCTCGTCCGCGTGCCTGGCGGGGGAGATCCCCCAGTTCATCTTAGAGGGCAAGGAGGACGAGGCCGCCAAACGCGCTCTGCTTTATCAGGACATCATGGGCAAGGGCAATTTCTTCCTTGAGATCATGCCCAACACCCTCCCCGAGCAGACCCGGGTGAACAGGGCGCTCATCAAAATGTCGAAGGACACGGGCATCCCGCTGATTGCCACGGCCGACTCGCATTATCTCAACAAGGAAGATTACAACTGGCACAAGATCCTGCTCCGCATCAACACCCACGCCGACGAGACGGACGACGCCTTCGGTTTTTCCGCCAACGATTTCTTCCTCTGGACGCCGGAGGAGATGAACGCGGCCTTTGGCGAGGAGGTGCCGGAAGCGCTGGACAACACCGCGGCCATCGCGGAGCGCTGCAACGTCGAGTTGAAGCTCAAGACGGGGCATTACATGCTGCCCAGCCTGGAGCTGGCCGAGGGCATGACGCTGGACAGCTACCTTGAGGAGCAGGCCCGCGCCGGGTTGAAGATGCGCCTCAAGACGGAGGACCCGCCGGAGGAGTATCGCAAGCGACTGGAGTACGAGCTGGGCATCATCACCAAGATGGGGTTCTCCGCGTATTTCCTGATCGTCTGCGGCATCATCCAGGCGGCGAAGGAGCGGCATATCCCCATCGGGCCGGGGCGTGGTTCCGCGGCGGGGTCTCTGGTGGCGTGGAGCCTCCGCATCACGGAGCTGGACCCTCTGAGGTACAATCTGCTGTTCGAGCGTTTCCTGAACCCGGAGCGCATCAGCATGCCGGATATCGACACGGACGTGTCCGACAAGGGGCGCGAACAGCTTTTGAAGTACATCGTCGAGCGGTACGGCAGCGACCGTGTATCCCAGA
>JAEEGY010000149.1 GCA_016280565.1 Fretibacterium sp. | reverse complement strand
TCGAGCTGGGCTTCGCCCCCCTCAAGCTGGAGGACGGCCGGGTCGTCAGCGTCATCGACGTTCCGGGGCATGAGCGCTTCATCCGCCAGATGGTGGCGGGGGCCTCCGGCATCGACGCGACACTGCTGGTGGTGGCGGCGGACGAGAGCATCATGCCCCAGACGCGGGAGCACCTGGCCATCATGGAACTTCTGGGGGTGAAGGAGGGGCTTGTGGCCGTCACGAAGATCGACCGCGTGGAGGAGGGCATGGCCGGCCTGGTGGTGGAGGACGTGGCGGAGTTCGTCCGCGGCACCTTCCTTGAGGGCAAGCCCATCGTCCCCGTCTCCGGCGTCACGGGGGAGGGGCTGGACACGCTCCGGCGGGAGATCGCGGCCTTAGTGGACCGGGTGAAGCCCCGTCCGCGCACCGGGGCGCTCTTCCTGCCCATCGACCGGGCCTTCCCCATCTCCGGCTTCGGAACGGTCATCACGGGCACGGCCTACCACGGCATTGCCCGCCTGGGGGACGAGATCGAGGTCTTTCCCTCCGGCCGGGAGGGGCGTATCCGCAGCCTTCAGGTCCATGGACAGTCCGTGGAGGCCGCCTACGCGGGGCAACGGATAGCGGCGAACCTCACCGGCATTGCCGTTGACGAGCTCAATCGGGGCGACGTGGTCTGCCACAAGGGGATATTCGCGCCGACGACCTGCTTTGATGCCGTGCTGACCCTGCTGCCCTCGGTGAAGGAGGCGCTGAAGCACTGGCAGCGCGTTCACCTCTGCATCGGGACGTCGGAGGTCCTGGCGCGGGTGGCTCTGCTCAAAACGAAGCAGGTCGCCCCCGGCGGGGAGGAGCCTGTGCAGCTCGTTTTGGAGGAGCCCGTGGTCTGCACGTCCGGGCAGCGTTTCATCATCCGCTTCTACAGTCCCCTCATCACCATTGGAGGAGGGCAGGTCATCTACCCCTACTCCCACAAGCCACGGGGGACCCAGGCCCGCGCCAGGGTCCTGGCCCGCATCGAGGCGCTGAGGACCGCGGACACGCCGGCCCTTCGTTTGGAGAGGCTGGTTGCGGACGCCGGAATGCTGGAGGCCCCTGCCGCCGCCATCGCGATTCAGGAGACGCCGGCGAACCTCTCCCAAATTGCCGCCGGGCTGATCAAGCAGGGGAAACTGGTTGATCTGAAGGGTGATCTTCCTCTCTACCTCTCCCCGGCACGTTTTAAGGAGCTAACGAACGGGGCGCTCGCCGCCGTGAAGGACTATCAAAAGAAATTCCCGGCCGAGGCGGGGCTGCCTCTGGACGAGGCGCTGCGCCAGGTTCCGCTGCCGGACGCAAAGGCGCTTCGTTCCCTAGTCGGTTTGATGGCGGAGAAGGGAGCTCTGGCCCTCGATGAAAACAAACTCCACACGCCGGACCACGTGGCGAAAAACGAGGGAGAATTCCTGAAGAACAGCCAGGCCCTAACGGATATCTGCCGCCGCCACGGTTGGCAGCTCGCCACACTTGACGAGGTGAGGGGCGAGATGGGGCTGCCCACGCCGGCCTTCAATGCGCTCGTCCAGAGCCTGAAGAACTCCCGGGGGCTCGTTATTTTGGAAAACACTTACATCCTGACGGCGGAGATGGAACAGGCTATGCTGGGTATCCTCCGGGGCATTGGAGGGAATGTCACGCTGGCCGCGGTGCGGGACGCGACCCAGAGCTCGCGAAAATTCATCCTTCCGGTGCTGGAGTATTTTGACT
This sequence comes from Fretibacterium sp., assembly GCA_016280565.1. Taxonomy (GTDB): domain Bacteria; phylum Synergistota; class Synergistia; order Synergistales; family Aminobacteriaceae; genus JAFUYV01. Next base: position 1,796 of record JAEEGY010000149.1, on the reverse strand, counting down.
CAAAGGGCTACACCCGCCGGGTCGGGGACGTGCGGGTCGTCAAGGGAGACGGTAAAACTTCTCTATAGGGAGATAAGAGCACGAAAGGAATCATTTTAGCCGGAGGAGCCGCCACGGGTCGAGCCGCTTCTGAAAGACAGTGTGACGGCTAAGGAGCGCAGGCCCTCAGTTTTTAGCGACTACGAGCGGATGTACGAAACAGTATTTGCATATACACAGACAGTAAATGCTGCTGCCTTGTAAGGCAAAATAAAGTCCGTCCCGGAGCGCGGCGGGGAGGAACGGAACGCTTGGATAAATGTCTATAATAGTATTTATAAAATATCTACATAAACCTATAATTGTAAATCAGGTGGTGAGAAAAATGTCAAAATCGGCGACGATAACAATGAGGGTAGACGAGGGCTTGAAACGGCAGGCAGAAGCCCTTTGTGAAGAGATGGGGCTGACGTTGTCGACGGCCTATACCATGCTGTTAAAGGCAATTGTGCGCACCCGTTCCATTCCCTTTAGAGTGAAGGCGGCTGCGGACCCGTTTTATTCGGAAAGCAATATAGCTCGTTTGCATCATTCTTTCCAACAGGCAGAAGAGGGCAATGTCATTCATAAAAGTATGGCAGAGCTGGAGGCTATGGCAATCGATGAGTGACATTATTTTTACGGGAGACGGATGGGAGGATTACCTCTACTGGCAAAACCAGGATAAGAAGACCCTGAAAAAATCAACTCTCTGCTTGCCTCTGCACAACGGGATCCCTATGAAGGCGAAGGTAAGCCTGAGCCGCTAAGAGGGGAGGTCGGGAAGTGGAGCCGTCATATCAATGACAAAGATCGTCTCGTCTATAGTTTTGAAAATGGACGATTGACGGTTTATCAGTGTAAAGGTCACTACGACGATAAATAATCCGCCCCGGAGCGCGGCGGCTCCGGGGCAGAAAATTCCTCCGTGATAGAAGTTTATCCCTGTTTCTTCTCACGCAGCAACGCACGCATGGCGCTGACAGACTGTTGTGCTTCACTTGCGTCAGATGATAGGTTGACAGATATCGACGTGCCAGCTTTAGTCGTGAGTTTAAAAGCCTCTCGCTTCATAGCGATTTCCTTATCGCCAACTTTTATCTTATCCTCGATAGTTAGCGTGGAAACAGATACAATATCCTGATAGAAATAAACTTCCGTTGTCTCTTCTAAAATTCCTTCATTCAAAGTATCGAATCTGCGCGCATAGCAGTGCATTTCATTCTGAGAGAAAAAGAGTATAGCGACTTTGAATATGCTGCTCCGCCACTTCCCGTCCAACCCCTCCCTGATCTCCCCCTTCATAATCTCTCTACCATCCTTATCCTTTACGACATCTGGGTAAACATACCCGCCAAGGATAATAGGTGGGATTTCCTTGACTTCCTCCTCGTCAATTCCAAGTTTTTCCAGAGCTTGCATTTTGACCGTGGTAGATAAATAGCGATTTACAGAATTATCATAATCACTGCCGTTAACGACATCCTTTGTTTCCCTCGAGAAAATAAACACAAAGAAACCAACGCCCCATATCACCAGCCCAACAATTGCGTTAATAGCAAACATAACACTGATACCAGCGAGAAAAAGTATCAACAACGCACACTTTCCCATATCTGAAAGTTTCCGACTTGGGTTAAAATATCCTTTGTTCAATTCCAGATCCATTTTCCTATCTCCTTTTCACAATAAGTTTATAGCCCAGACGGTCTGTCAGTGTTCAACAGACCGTATAGAACTCCAATGTCATACTCTGTTACATCCAATCTCCTTGCCTC
>JAEEGY010000148.1 GCA_016280565.1 Fretibacterium sp. | reverse complement strand
GCTCTGGAGGCTCCTGCAGTGGAGGAGCAGCAGCCGGAGACTCAGGCAACGAACACGGCAGCAGCTCCGGCCGGAGCGCCCCAGCAGCCTAAGAAGAAGCAGCAGGAGGGCAAGGAGGGCCGCCGCGGCGGCGGTCAGCGCCAGCAGCGCGAGGCGGTACTCGATGAGGATGCGCTGTCGTACAACCCCTTTGCTGAGGCCTTCAAGGGCCAGGACTTTGGGGAGTAACCGGTAAATTCGAATAGGAGCAAGACACGGGGAACGGCGTGAGCCGTTCCCCGTTGTTTGATGCCGGGGCAGACTTTAAGGGACGCTGCACGCAGTCTCAGAAGACGCTCATGGCGGCGATGGACAGGATGGAAAGGTTTATGCAAAACCGGCTTTGATTTTTCAAAACACAGGCTGTTGCAATAAGAGCATTTATGATAGAATTTATCAAACGGCGCTGAGCCGTCATCCCTTAGCTTCAAGTTTTAAGAATGGAGGTCGTTTTTCGCGAAGAAGTTTGTGTGTGTGCTGCTTGCGGTGGCGTTGACCATTGTTTGGGCAGCGGCCGCTTCGGCCGAATGGAAGTTTGCACGTAAGGTCACTATCGTTTGTCCCTGGGGCGTCGGCGTCGGCGCGGACAACACGATCCGTCCCATGGCCAACCTGCTGAAGGGCATCCTTGGCCAGGAGGTCGAGGTTGCGAACGTCACCGGCGGCAAAGGCGTCAACGGAGTTGAGTATGCCTACAAGCAGCCGGCCGACGGCTACACCTTCCTGCTGGGCACGCAGAGCCTGTTTATCCAGGATATGCAGGGCACCACGTCCATGAACTTCAAGGACGAGTTCCTGCCTGTGGTGCGTCTGGTCCACGCCATCAACATCATCGCCGGCTCCAGGGCCGCGATGACGAAGAAGGGGTACAGCGCCTTCTCCGGTCTGGTGAGCTATGTGAAGGAGCATCCGTTTGAGGTCAGCGTCGGGATGCTGACGAGCACGGGCCTTGACGGCGCTTCCATGAATCAGGCGCTGGTGGGCCTTGATGTCCTCGACGTGTCCTACCCCTCCGGTCCTGAGATGAACTCGGCGCTGGTGGGCGGCCACATCGACATGATGATCACCGGCACGGATGAGATCGAGGGCCTTATCGCCGCCGGCGATATCGTTCCCCTGCTGGTCTTGTGCGAGCAGCGCATGAAGAGGTACCCGAACGTTGAGTGCTCCGTCGAGCTGGGCATCAACTCCGTGCTTGGCCCCGCATGCGGCATCTTCGCCAGGAAGGGCACGCCTCAGGAAGCCATCGACGCGCTGGTCGCCGCTGTGGAGAAGGCCACCCACGACAAGACGTGGCAGGACTTCCTTGTCCAGGGCTGCTATGATGAGCGCCCCGGCTTCGCGGGCCCCGCGGAGTATGCCAGAGACTGCGAGAGCGACTACAAGGCCCTCAGCGAGTACCTGAAGGCCGGGGGCGTCCTGAAGAAGGACTACTACAAATAAGTTTTCGCTGTGCTTTTATGGGGGGCTCACCGCAGCCCCCTTTTTCTTTACATTAAGGAGGCCGCGGCCTTCTGTTCAGGACAGGCGGATCAGCCCGCCGCGGGGCTCTGCCCCCGTGTCCCACAGCCTCCTCAGATTCAGCCAGTGTCCTTTGCCGTAGGTAACAGCTTTCACGAGCAGGCTCACTGGCGTCTCTTCGTAGCCCGCCAGGTTGAACCAATGCCACTCAAAGTCCTCAAAGGCCGGATCCCAGTGGCGTCCCAGCATATAGGGAACGGGCAGCCCCGCGTCGACCTGGGTACGGACAAGTGCCTCCGCCTCCTCATACGGCACCGTCGCGGACAGCCCCTCCGCCCGCAGGCCATTGTATCCCACGCTGCGCCAGTAGCCTTCAAGGCCGGTAAGGTACATCTCAAGAGAATCGACGCCGCGGGGTCCCGGGCCCAGGTATGGCTTCATGGCGTCCGTGAAACGGATGAAATCCTCTTTGGTGAGGTTTTCCAGATCGAAGGGGTAGAGCGCGGGGAAATCCTTCTGCCTGGCAAGATAGATGCACAGGTCGCACCCAGTCACCGCCGCACAGCCCCCGCGGTTCATCTCCCAGCTTGGAAGCCAGTCCTGAACGCCCCCAAGGGCATCCCCAATACGAATGTAATCCAGCTCATGCTTTTTTGAAACTTCCTGCATCGCCGCAGCCCCCTTTCGTTTCCTATATTCTAACTCTTCCTCATGATACACTGAAGACGGAGGGGATGGAGATGACAAAATACCGGGACAGAGGGACGCACCGCGCCTTTACCCTGGTGGAGCTTCTGGTCGTTCTGGCTGTGCTTGTGGTGCTGGGGATGGTGGGCGGCCTGGGCGTGAGCGCGCTGGCCCGCCAGACGGCCAGACGGGAGGCGGAACGCGCCATGCACTGGCTGTACGGCGTCCTCTTGAGGGCAGACCGGACGGGGAGGAAGTTCTCACTGCGTGTCCAGGAGAGGAATGCTCTTGTCGTGGACTGGCAGGACGCATCGGAGCGGCTGGAGGCCGGCAGGGGCTGTTCCTTTGAACGTCGGGGCAGCGCTTCGGATATAGCAGAGACCTACGTGACCTACTCTCCCGTGTGGGGGACCTTCACCTCCGCCCTGACCGTCGAGGTCCGGGGCCCCGGAGGGGACCTCTTCTTCCTTATCCTTTCGGGGCAGGGGAAAGTGCGCGTCTCGCCCTCCCCGCAGCTGGATAAGGAGGAGACTGAGGGGGTATAATTAGCGTCTTCGTCCATCCCTGAGCCACTGTGGGGGGAGAACAGCAGGGGAAAAGAGGAGCGGCCGCAAAAAACGCACGGACCGGAGAGTTCCAGTCCGTGCGGGTCGTTTGTTCGTTTTTTGCTGACGGGCCGCTACCGCTTCACGCGGGCGCCGGCGCCGCCCATGATGGCCTCGACCTCGTTGACGCTGGCCATGGAGGTATCGCCCGGCGTCGTCATGGCCAGGGCGCCGTGGGCCGCGCCGTAGTTGACAGCCTTCTCCGGGTCGCCCGTGGTCATCAGCCCATAGACCAGGCCCGAAGCAAAGGAGTCGCCGCCGCCGACGCGATCCATGATCTCCAGCCCGTCGTAGGCCCTGGACATGTAGATGTTGCCGTCCGCCCAGCAGATGGCCTTCCAG
>JAEEGY010000147.1 GCA_016280565.1 Fretibacterium sp. | reverse complement strand
GGGCACGACCTACAGCGCGCAGATGACCGCCGAGGGGCTGTCCCCCATCACATGGACGTACAGCGGAACCTTGCCCAAGGACCTGAAGTTAGACAAGAAAACCGGCAAGCTCTCCGGCGTCCCCATCGAAGCCGGGACGTTTGAATTCACCGTGGAAGCCAAAAACGAAATAAGCTCAGCCAGTCACACGTTCCAACTTAAGGTCGCGGAACCGGCGCCGTCAAAGTGGACCTGCAACCATCCGACAGGGGTGGCGGGTATTGCACTACCCTCAGGCAGATGGCAGGTCAAATTCTGCGTACAGAGGGGGACAAACGTTGAGTATGCGAACCTGAGCGACAAGACCAGGCTGCCACGCCTCGACAGCGTACTAGTGAATAATAGACCCGAGGCCGGCAATGGGAGTATAGTGTTCATACTGCGTCGCCCGAATATGGTTAATAATAAGTACCAGGAACACACCTACGACTTCAAGGTCGAGGCCAAAAACAACGCTGGCAGATCCACCTTTACAAAGTCCCTCAAGGTCACGGAAACGGGGAATATAGTCTCTAAGGCGGCCGTTTCCACAGCCGGTGATACTGACGGCGGCAGCGACGGCGTGGAGACCTTTGAGCCGTATAAGGACGGTGAGGCCCCGGACCACAGCAACGAACCGGGCAGCACCGTGACGTACTTCCACAACGGCAGCGTGGACGAGGACGGCAACATCACGGCGGTGATCGGCAAGGCCGCGCCCGGCGTGGAGGGTGAGGACTTCGTCTACGAAACAATGGACAAGATGTTAGAGACGTTGGCGGCCAGCAAGGACAATATCGTCAGCGTGGAGTTCAGGGAAGGCGCGAAGGTGGAGGTGGAAGGTCTTCAAAAACTTAAAGAACAACAGGAGCCCCCGCGTTTTGATGACAATCAGCCGGTTAAAATTCGAAGGGACACAAGGCGCTTGATGGCCTCAATGAACTGCGCCACGCCCAGGACGTGAGCAGCACAGGTCAGCCCCTCATCCTTTTTCACACGGGGGAACTTCCTTCTCCTGGTATTTGTAAATGATGTGGAATTCGTGATGCCCCAGCGCCTCACTCTTGCTGGGCGCGCCCGACGCCGTTTCAGCCACCAGCCGGGCCAGGTCCAGGGCGCTTTCCTCTATGCTGCAGGAGCCGTCAAGGATCGTCCCGGCGTTGAAATCCATGTCGCCGGCCATGCGGGCGTAGGTGTCCGCGTTGCCGGTGATTTTGATACAGGGGGCCACGGCATTACCTACCACGTTTCCCCGGCCCGTCACCAGAAAGACCAGGTGCGCGCCGCAACTGGTGAGGTCCATCAGGCCCTCGTTGTCGCTGGGGTTCGTGATGCCAAAATCCATGTAATAAGGGTCCGGCGTGGAGTCCAGCAGCCAGAGGCCCGGGGACGACGGCTTCTCCGACACCTTCAGGACGCCCTGGATGGGCTTTGTCCCGCTCTTGATGACCGCGCCCATGCTCTTTTCCTCGATGGTGGAAAGCCCGCCGGCGAAGTTGCCCGGGCTGATGGAGTACTGCCGGGCGTGCTTGCAATAGTCGAGGGCCTTGTCGTAGGTGTACCTCAACTGGCCCCGAACCTTATCGTTTGCCGCGCGGGAGAGCAGATGAGCGTCCAGGCCGATGGCCTCCACGATCTCCTCAAAAATCGCTGCGCCGCCCTGTTCGATGAGGCGGTCAAAGAAACGGCCAACCACCACGTTCCCCGCCAGGCCACTGGTGTAGTCGCTGCCGCCGCACTCCCCGCCGATGATGAGGTCGGCAAACGTCATGGTGACTCGCGGCGTGTCCTTCAGCGCGGCCAGGGCGGACTGGGTCCACTCAAGGCCGTGTTGGACGGAGGGCTTTGTCCCCCCCTTATCCTGGATAAAGAACCATTCGGCGGGCTTGCCCTCTTCCGCCGCGATTTTGGCCAGCCATTCCGGCTGCATATACTCGCAGCCAAGGCCCACCGCCAGCACCGCGCCCACGTTGGGGTGCCGGATGAGACTGATGATCTGCCGCACGGCGTACTGGTTGTCCGTGCAGCCGTCAAAACCGATCAGCTCCACGTCCGGGCTCCCGCTGCGGCCCACGATCTCCCGCGCCACGAACTCGGCGCATTTCACCGTATAGATCACCAGCACGCGGTTCCGAATGCCTTTGGTCCCATTGGCCCTGGCGTAGCCCAGCCATGATGCGTTGTTGAAATCACTCATATTTCGTGTCCTTTGGCGCCCCTGTGAGAATATCCAGGTGGCTGCTCCTCTCGTCATAAACGCTCTGTATGTTGTGCAGGTGGACCCAGGAGCCGGCGGGGATGTCCGCTGTGGCCTGCCCGATGACGACGCCGTACTTGATGATCTTTTCGCCCCTGGCGATATCCCGAAGCGCCAGTTTATGCCCCTTGGGGACGTCCCCGGCCGCCTCCGCGGTGGAGGAAGCCGCGTCCCCCAGCAGTTGCACGTCGCCGGGGTGAAGCTCCTCCAGCGCGGTGGCGACGTTGTCCTCCCCGGCGATGACGAAGGCCCTTTGCATGGATGTCCCCGGATCAGTAGCCAAAGGCCAGAGCGCCGCCGTCCACGGCGAAGTCCTGACCGGTGATGTAGGCCGCGCCGGGGCCGCACAAAAACGCGGCCATCGCCCCCAGGTCGCGGGTATCGCCATAGGCATGGAACGGCATCCGGCTCAGGATCTTCTTCTCCCGCGCCTCATCCACCACCTGCTCCGTCATCTTGCTGCGGAACCATCCCGGCGCGATGCTGTTGACGCAGATGTTGTCGTTGGCCCATTCCACCGCCAGGGCCCGCGTCATGGCCAGCACCGCCCCCTTGCTTGCGCAGTAGGGAACGACCTCGGAGAAGCCCAGGTGGGCGCTCATGCTGGTGGTGTTGATGATGCGCCCCCGGTCCTCCGCCTTCTTCAGATAGGGATAGCACAGCACGCTCATGTTGAAGACATATTTCACGTTGGTCGCCATGATGGCGTCAAAACGATCCTCGGGAAAGGACTCCGCCCGGCATTTGTAGCTTATCCCGGCGTTGTTGATGAGGAAGTCCAGACGGCCGCCGTGCTTCTCCGCGATGTCCTGAATGGTGGCCTTCGTTCCCTCCCGGTCCGCCAGGTCCCCCTTCAGGTGGACGACGCCCTCCGCGCTCTTTCCCTCTCCCGGTTTCGGCGCGCCGGTCCGGCTGATGACATAGACCCTGGCTCCGGCCTCCGCCAGCACGTTGGCCACCTGAAAGCCGATCCCGCTGCTGCCGCCGGTGACGATCCCGGCCTTTCCCTCCAGCGTTTTCTCCATGAGACTTTCCTCCTCTGCCCTCATCATGAACGGCTAAAGGCTCAGCACCTTATGGCTTTTGCAGGAGCTTTCGATCAGGTCCCAGTCCAGTTCCGCGCCCACGCCGGGCTTGTTCGGGACATGGATGACGCCCTCGCTGTCGATGGGCAGGTCGCCCTTCATGGGCAGACGGTAGTTGTCCTCCGGCACGAAATACTCAAAGAACTCGCAGTTTTTGATGGCACAGCTGACATGCAGGTTCACCAGGTCCATATAGTTCATGGTGGTGGTGTGGACCTCGCAGTTCAGCCCAAAAGCCTCCGCCAGGTGGGCGATCTTCAGCGTGCCGGTGATGCCGTCCTTCCAGCTGACATCCGCCCGGACGATGTCCGCCGCCCGGTTGGCGATGACCTGCGCCACGCCCCAATGACAGCCGCGGGTGGTCTCCGTCGCGGCGATGGGGATGTCCAGCGTCCGGCACAGTTCGGTGTATTTCCAGGTCTCAAAGTCCCGGAAGGGCTCCTCAAACCACCGGTAATTCAGCTTCTCCAGCTGGCGGCCGACGCGGATGGCCTCGTCCAGCGTGTAGTCCCCCACGGGGTCGGACATCAGGATGAAATCCGGGCCAACCGCGTCCCGCACCGCCTGATGGACCTCCATGTCAAAAGCGACCGGCCCGCCGGGATGGGGCTTGTAGGCCTTGATGCCGCGGCTCTTGTACAGCAGCGCCTCATCCACATAGGTCTTCACGTCCGGGTAGAAGTTGCTGCTGGCGTAAACCGGCAGGGAGTCCCGGTAGGCCCCGATGTATTTATACAGGGGCAGCCCCGCTTCCTTCGCACAGATGTCCCACAGGGCCACGTCCACCGGCCCAGGAAGGAACACGGGGAAGAACGCCTCGTGGCGGTCCACCACCCACAGCTGCTGGAAGATCGCCTCCCGGTCATGGGGGTCCCGCCCCAGCACCACGGGGCCGATGCTCTCCTGAAGATACGCCTCGCTCAGCGCGCCGCTGCGGGCCGCCATGCAGGTGGCGATCCCCTCAATGCCGGTGTCCGTCGTCAGCTTGATCACGAGGACGTCCCAGCCCATTTTCGCGCCGCCCTGCCGCTTTTCATCGAAAAGGCAGCGTCCCCGCTCGACCCACCATGTTTCAAACTTTGTAATGACCAAGGTCCAGTCCTCCCCTATTTTTCTCCCTCGTCCACCTGCATGAAGGCCAGGAACGCCTCCTGAGGGATGGAGACGCGGCCATTTTTCCCGTCCATTCTAACACATGCAAAGTTCCCGCTGCGCCAGAACGGCGGGGCAGAGGGAACGGCGCGACTGTAACAATCTATCACAGATGATCACATGGGGTAGCCCACTGTATTGGGCCCCGTGTATGATTTATAAAGAATGGTTTGCCTTATGGGGCTTGGAGACGTGTTCAAGATACATACCGGAGATAGAATCCCGCACCTCGCGGTTCGGGTAATCCAGCGTAAGTTCCTGTTCTTCCCTCTCCTTGACAGTCAGGTAACCGGCCTGATACAGGAAACTGACGGGATCTGCCCTCTCGATCTCCTGACTGCTGGTAAAGTTGCTATTTACCGTGATACCGCTGAGCGACTTTTCGAAGCGTCACGGACGGGACAGGAAACACCATGGGCTGCCCATAACGAGCTCTCGCAGCTTCTCGGTTTTATCCACATACAGGTAATTGCCCTGCCTCAGCTTGCCAAAACTCTGTATCCCAATGGGCAATGTCAAAAGTTTTCCGTTCATTTTCCCCCCGCCGCTTTCGCAGCGAGGGGTGTCCCGCTCCCTTATCCTAATGGACCTGTCCGCTAAACGCCGCCGTGTCAATGACAAGGCTGGCTTTTCCGTCTTCACTGCCCTTCATAACGGCGTGAACCCCAAGCGGAAGGAACAAATTATTGGAGGCGTGGCCTGCCGGGACGCCTCGGATAACCGGTTTATGCGACAAACGCGCATAGTGGGTCAACACCTGCGAGAGCGTGAAATCCTCAATGGGAGAAGCGTCCTTGCTCTCGCAGCCCACGAAATCCCCAAGCAGTATGCCGTTCACCCTGCTCAACAACCCGCTCTGCCAAAGCTGATTCAACATCCTGTCGATGCGGTAGGGCTTTTCACCAATCTCCTCCAGCAGAAGCAGTGCCCCCTTGCCGTTCAGCTCATAGGGCGTCCCCACAAGGGAGGTCAACACCGTGAGGTTGCCGCCCACGATGATCCCCTCAGCCTCTCCGGGCATGACTGTCTCCAACTCTCGTCCCTCCGGCATGGGGATATCCCCCATGGGGACCGTCTGGCGCAGGCCGTTGAAGAACTGGGCCCGCGTATAGTCGGAGTCGAAGTCGGGTCGTGTGAAGGAGACCAGCATGGGGCCGTGGATCGTGGCGATGCCGGCTCGTTCACCCAACGCGATGTGGAGCGCCGTAACGTCGCTGAATCCGATGAAAGGCTTTGGGTGGCGGGCTATCATTCTGTAGTCCAGCCGGTCCAATATCCGCGCTGCCCCGTATCCGCCCCTGACGCAGAGAATAGCTTTCACCTCTTCATCCTGAAAGAAAGCGTTGATGTCCGCCGCACGCTTCCTATCCGTTCCGGCAAAATGCTCATACATAGCCCTGGCGGATGGAGCCAGCTTGACCCGGTAACCTTGCGCCTTCAACAGTTCCACAGAACCCTGGAAATCTTTGTCTCGGGTGTAGGAACCGGACGCCAGAATGCCAATGCAGTCCCCAGGCCGAAGAGCCTGTCCGCGTTGGCGTGAAAAGGGCTCAGCATAGACCGTCCCGCCGGCAGCGCAGAGGGACAGAACGAACAGTAAAAACGCAAACACTGATCCCAGAACAAATTTCATACTTTTCATAAGGTCATCCCTTCTCATGTATCTTATAGCAAACGGCCTGGAGTTTTTCTCCAGGCCGCATACCTTATTTTTCTCCCTCGTCCACCTGCATGAAGGCCAGGAACGCCTCCTGAGGGATGGAGACGCGACCGATCTGCTTCATGCGCTTCTTTCCTTCCTTTTGTTTCTCCAGCAGCTTGCGCTTGCGGGTGATGTCGCCGCCGTAGCACTTAGCCAGCACGTCCTTCCGCAGCGCCTTGACGTTGACGCGCACGATGACGCGCTTGCCGATGGAGGCCTGGATGGGCACCTCGAAGAGCTGGCTGGGGATGAGCTCCTTCAGCTTCGTCACGGCGGCATGGCCCCGGTTGTAGGCCTGATCCTTGTGGCAAATGAACGAGAAGGCGTCCGCCGCCTCGCCATTGACCAGCACGTCGACCTTCACCAGCTCCGACGGCTTGAGCCCGATGAACTCATAGTCCAGCGAGGCGTAGCCTCGGGTCTGGGACTTGAGCTTGTCGTGGAAGTCGATGATGAACTCCGCCAGGGGCATCTCATAGACGATGCGGACGCGCTCCGGCGTCAGGTAGTCCATTGAGCGGTAAGTGCCACGCTTGTCCTGAACCAGCTGCATCACCCGGCCCACGAACTCCGACGGGACGAACACCGACAGCTTGATGAAGGGCTCGCGCACCTCAGCGATGTCCCCCGCCTCGGGAAAATCGCTGGGACGGTGGGCCTCGATGACCTCTCCGGACTGGGTGACGACCTCATAGACGACGTTGGGGGCCGTCGCCACCAGTTCCACGTCATACTCCTCCCGCAGCCGTTCGCGCACCACGTCCATGTGCAGCAGCCCCAGGAAGCCGCAGCGGAACCCAAACCCCAGCGCCACGGAGGTCTCCGGCTCGTAGGTGACGGCGGCGTCGTTCAGGCAGAGTTTCTCCAGCGCGTCCCGAAGCTGGGGATAGTTGTCCCGCTCCACGGGATAAAATCCGCAGAACACGACGCTCTTGACCTTGCGGTAGCCGGGCAGCGGCTTTTCGGCCGGATGGTTGGCGTCCGTCACCGTGTCCCCCACCTGGGCCTCCGCCAGGGTCTTGATGCTCGCTGCGATGTAGCCCACCTCGCCGGGGCCAAGTTGCTCAACGGGCGTAAAGCCGGGTCTGAACACCCCCACTTCGTCGACGGGATACTCGCTCGCCGTCTCCATGAAGCGAATGTTCTGCCCGGTCCGGAGCGTCCCGTTCACGACGCGGACGTAGCAGATCACTCCGCGGTAGTTGTCGTAAACGGAGTCGAAGATCAATGCCTGAAGCGGGGCGTCCGGGTCTCCTTCCGGTGCGGGGATCTGGTCGACCACGCGCTGCAGTATCTCATCGACTCCGCGGCCGTCCTTTGCGCTGGCCAGGATGGCGTCGCCGGCGTCCAGCCCCACGACATCCTGGATCTCCTGCTTCGCGTTGTCCGGGCGGGCGGAGGGAAGGTCGATTTTATTGATAACGGGTAAAATTTCAAGCCCCTGCTCTATCGCCTGATAGGCGTTGGCCACCGTCTGGGCCTCGACCCCCGGGCTGGCGTCCACCACCAGCAGCGCCCCTTCACAGGCCGCCAGGGAGCGCGAGACCTCGTAGGCAAAATCAACGTGGCCCGGCGTGTCGATGAGGTTCAAGACCCATTTTCGGCCGTCGGGCGAGGTGTAGTCCATGCGGACGGGCACCAGTTTGATGGTGATCCCCCGTTCGCGCTCCAGCGCCAGGGAGTCCAGAAGCTGGGCCTTCATGTCGCGGGACTGGACCGTCCCTGTCCGCTCCAGCAGACGGTCTGCCAGAGTCGACTTGCCGTGGTCAATATGGGCGATGATACAAAAGTTCCTGATCTGCTCCTGTCTCATGTGTCCCCCTAAAGCAAAGGAGGAGGGCAGCCCCTCCTCCCCTTCCTTCAAAGCCTTAAAATCACTAATTCTTCGGAGCTTCCTGGGCCTCGGGCGCCATGGTCTGCCCTTTCAGGGACTCGACACGGGACTTCTGCGCCTCGACCTGAGCCTGGAGGGTCGCAAGCTGATCTTCCTCAGCCTTCCTGAGCTGCGCCAGGCGCTCCTCGTAACCCGCGGCCAGCTCCTTCAGCTTGCTGAACTCCTCGCGCAGGTCGGCGACGTCGGGCAGACCGCCCTGCTCCAGTTTGGTGACGCGGGCCTCGACCTTCGCGATCAGGTCGTTCACCTCGGCCAGCTTCGGCGTGAACTTATTCTGAAGCACCGTCCAGAGGATGTTCAGAACAACGATCACAACGACAGCGGCAATGATGAGAATCTTTTTCTTATCCATGGGAGCACTCCCCTTTTTGTTCTGTGCGCTCATTTTTAAAAGCCTCCATTAACTGAAATTTCAAACAAAAAAGCGACCCGCCGGGGCCGCTTTTTGAGACAAAACTACTTCAGTTCCACCTCGGCGCCGGCCTCTGTGAGCTTCTTCTTGAGCTCCTCAGCCTCCTCCTTGGAGACGCCTTCCTTCACGGGCTTGGGCGGATTGTCGACCAGCTCCTTAGCCTCCTTCAGGCCAAGGCCAGTGATCTCACGGACGACCTTGATGACGCCGATCTTGTTCGAGCCGGGGGCCTTGTAGATAACATCAAACTCGGACTTCTCCTCAGCCGCGGCGGCCGCGGGGGCAGCACCGGGCATGGCCGCCATCATCATGGGAGCGGCGGACGCGGAAACACCGAACTTATCCTCAAGGGCCTTCACGAGCTCGGAAAGCTCAAGGACGGACATCTGCTCAATAGCCTGGATCATCTCATCGCGAGACATAGTTATTACCTCCAAAAATTTTCAAAATTTGCCCCATCCGCTCAACGCGCGGGACTTTAAACTCTTCAAAACAAACGACGAATGACTCTCCCCTACGCGGCCTCTTCCTTCTTGTCGCGGATCTGCGCAAGGCACGTGACCAGCCCGCGCATCGTGCCGGAGAGCACGTTGACCAGCCCGGAGATGGGCGCCGCGATCGTGCGGACCACCTGGCCCCGTAGCACATCCTTCGAGGGAAGGTCGGCCAGGGCGTAAAGCTGGTTCAAGTCAAGCAGCGTCTTATCGAGGAGACCGCCCTTCAGCAAAAAAGCCTTCTGGGTCTTGTCCGTGGCGTATTCCTTCAGGACCTTCGCCACAGCCACGGGATCGTCATAGCACAGCGCATAGATGTTGGGCCCCGTGGTGATGGACTCGGGAAGAGCCTCCAGCCCCGCCTCCTTCATGGCGATAGCAAAGAGCGTGTTCTTTGCAACCTTCAGTTCTCCACCAGCCTCGCGGACGCGGGAACGCAGCGCAGTGCTCTGCGCAACGGTCATTCCGCGGTACTCCCCAACAAAGACAGCGTTGGTGCGCGACAGCTTCTCCTTGAGT
>JAEEGY010000146.1 GCA_016280565.1 Fretibacterium sp. | reverse complement strand
TGGCAAACCTCTCCTGAACTCCGTCAACGGCAAGGAGTCCAGCCTGCGGACAGTGTTGCCCATCGCAAAGAAATATGGGGCTTGCATCCTTGGTCTGACGCTGGACGATAAGGGCATCCCCCCCACGGCGGAAGAACGCCTGGCCGTGGCCCGGCGCATCGTCGAGGAGGCGGAGAAGCTGGGCATTCCACGCCGCGATGTGCTGATCGACTGCCTGACCCTCACCGCCTCCGCACAGCAGGACCTTGTGAAGGAGACGCTGAAAGCAGTCCGGCTGGTGAGAGAAGAGCTGGGCGTCTGCACGGTATTGGGGGTCAGCAATGTGTCCTTCGGGTTGCCCCGCAGGCCGCTGGTGAACCGGACGATGTTTGTGGCCGCGCTGGCCCAGGGGCTCAATGCGGCGATCATGAACCCCGCCGACCTGGGCATGAGAGAAGCTCTGGCTGCGTGGCGGCTTCTCTCCGGCATAGACCGCGACGCACAGGACTACATTGCCTGGTGCGGAGAACATCCCACAGAAGGAACGGCCCCCGCGTCAGCAGCTCCAGCAGGAGCAACATCTGCCCCGGCAAGCGGCGCGCAGCCTGGGGAGGGCCTGAGCCTCGATCTGGCCGCTGCCATTGCCCGAGGTCTGAGGGACGAAGCCGCGGCACAGACTCGGGAACTTCTGAAGGACCACTCCCCTATTGAGATCATTGAGGGGCATATCGTCCCGGCTCTGGACTCCGTAGGGCGGGAATACGAGGCCAAGCGGCTCTTTCTGCCCCAGCTCATTCAGGCTGCAGAGGCCGCCAAAGCTGCTTTCGAGTGTCTTAAGGAAGCTCTTGCTGCCCAGGGGGCAGGACACCAGGAGGAGGGGAAAGGCCCCATCGCCCTCGCCACGGTCTATGGCGACGTTCACGACATCGGCAAGAACATCGTCAAGGTCATTCTGGAGAACTATAATTTTAAAGTGGTGGACCTTGGCAAGGACGTGCCGCCCGAGCGGGTGGTGGAGGCGGTGAAGGCCGGGAACATCCCCATCGTCGGGTTGAGCGCCCTCATGACCACCACCGTCGCCAGCATGAAGGACACCATTGAGCAGCTCAGGCGGGAGTGCCCCCATGTGAAGGTCATCGTGGGGGGCGCAGTGCTGACGCCCGACCTGGCAAAGTATGCCGGAGCGGACTTCTACGCGCGGGACGCCATGGAGAGCGTGCGCATCGCCTCAAAGATACTCGAGGCGTGAGGGAGTCCCTGCTTCAGACGGGTATCAGGAGACGGCTCTTATTGCACGGAGCTCAAAGCCCAGCATGGTGATATCGTCAAACTGCTCTGCTGTGCCAACAAAGCTGCGGATATCCTGGCGCACAGCGGGCAGAATTTCTCTCATGGGACGATCTTTAAGTCGGTTCAGCACCTGCAGCAGCCGTTCCGTTTCGTACTGCTCCTCCTGCTCATTCTGAGCATCCGGGATGCCGTCAGTGTAGATAAACAGCTGATCACCAGGGCTGAACCATATTGAGTATTCGTCAAACTGCTGATTCGCAAACCCCGCCAGGGGCAGTCCATGATTGTCCCTGATCAGCCGGTAGCTGCCGCCTCCCCGCATGAGCATGGGATACTCATGTCCGGCGTTGGCGCACTTCATCAGCCCGGTCTTCAAATTCACCAGGCCAATCCACGCCGTGACGAACATCTCCGCTTCGTTGCCCTCGTAGAGAGTTTTGTTGGCCTTAGAGAAAATCTCCGCGGGGGAATGCCCCGACTCCGCCAGGTCTCGAAGCGCGGTCTTGCTCCGCATCATGAACAAGGCGGCGGGCACCCCCTTGCCGGAGACGTCCGCAATGATCAACGCCAGCGTGTCCTTATCCACAAAGAAGAAATCGTAAAAATCTCCTCCCACCTCCCTGGCCGGGTCCATCATGGCGTAGAGGTCAAAATCGCTGCGGGGAAACGCGAAGTTCCGGGGCAGAGCAGCCACTTGTATGGTGCGGGCAAATTCCATCTCCTGGTCCATGCGTTTTTCCGCCGCTGTGATATACCCCTTCAGGGCGTTCACCGTCTGATTGATGCCGTCGGACAGGGCTGAAAATTCAATGTAACCGCGCACGGCGACCTCCTCATTCAGGTTACCGCTT
>JAEEGY010000145.1 GCA_016280565.1 Fretibacterium sp. | reverse complement strand
GCCAGGTCGGGGGCTCGCGTCCCGCTGTTCGGCGCTAGGTCGGTGTACTGCGCCTCAGCAACACGTGCCGACGTTGCATCGGCGCAGCACACTCTCCTACGCCGTCATACGGTGAGCCAACGCCCATAGGCGCGTAGGAGAGGGGCTCACGGCGAGGGCCTCCGCGAAGTGCCCCGCACTTCGCTCCGACACAGCCGATCCGCCCAACGCCGCTCTCCCTTCGGGAGCGCGTAAGCTGGGCGGTCTGGCCGACCCTCGGCACGCGCTGTGGAGCGTGAGCCCCCGACCTAGCGCCGGGCAGCTCAGCGCGGCGCACCGATCTGACGCCGACTGATCGACTGCCTGAGGCTGACCCGTCTGGCAGTGTTGAAGAAGAAGTAGTTAAGAGGAAATACAAATAGTTAAGCGCCCTCCGTTCGGAGGGCGCTTTCGTCCGGAAGGGCTGGAAGATGAGGCTGTGTCGTAAAAAAGGCTCAGGAACTTATCCTCCATACGTCAGCTTCACGATCGCCGTCGTCACCGGCGGGCAGAACGTCAGGAGCATCAGCAGCGCCACCAGCAGAAGGTAGAACGGAATGGCCTCCTTCATGAAGGTCTTGGTCTTGCAGCCTGTGACGGAACACGTGACGAACATCAGCGTCCCCATAGGCGGCGACAGCGCGCCAATGGCGTTGTTGAAGATGTAAATCATGGCAAACTGGATCTCGTCAATGCCATACTGCCGCGCGATGGGGGCCAGCAGTGGGACGAGCACGATCATCGTCGCGTTGCCCTCGATGAACATTCCCACGATGAGGACAAAGATGTTCACCGCGATGAGGAAGGCGTACTTGTTCGGGCATATCGACACGATGAACTCCGTGAGCTGCTGGGGAATGCGCTCCTTCGTCAGCACCCAGGAGAACACCGACGCCGCCGACACAATGAGCATAATCCCGCCCGTGGTGCAGACTGTCTCCTTGCACGCCTGAAGAATGCCCTTGAAGCTCAGTTCGTGATAGAGCAGGCCCAGGATGATCGCGTAGAGGATGGCGATAGCTCCGGCCTCCGTGGCGGTGAACACGCCCAGACGGATACCCCCAATGATGATGATGGGAAGGCACAAGGGCAGCAGCGCCGGCCGCAGGTGGCTCCAGAACTCCGCGCCGGTCAGCTTCTTATTGCGGATGGGCAGGTAGCCGCGCTTCTTCGAGATGAAGTGCACCAAAATCATCATGCCGATGCACAGGGAACCGCCCACCGTGATGCCGGACATGAAGAGCTTGCCGATGGAAACGTCCGCGATGCAGCCGTACAAAATCATCGCGATTCCCGGCGGGATGAGCGGCGTGATCATGGCGGAGGCCGCCGTCACCACCGAGGAGAACTCCTTGGAAAATCCCTGCTTCTCCATCTCCGGCACCAGCATCTTGGCCTCCATGGCCGCGTCCGCCAGGTTGGAGCCGGAGAGCCCGCCCATGAGCGTGGACAGCAGCACGTTGACCTGGGCCAGTCCGCCGGGCATACGGCCCGTGACAGCGGAGCAGAAGTTCATGATGCGGTTCGTGACGCCGGAGTAGTTCATGAACGTCCCCGCGCAGACGAAGAACGGGATCGCCAAAAGCGACGGACTCTCCGTCCCCGTGACGGCCTTCTGCCCGAAGATGATCTGGTTGATGCCGGGGTTGAACAGGAAGTAGATGAGCGAGCCGCCGAACACCGCCACGAACACCGGCACCTTCAGGAACAGCAGCACGAGCATGGCGACAGCCGAGATGCCAAGCACCGTGTTGTTGCCCAGGGCTTTCCCCACCTGTTCCAGAGCGGGTTTCACCCACTGGATGTTGACGCCCACCAGCAGCACGGCCACGGCGAGGATCACAAACAGCCATGGGCGTTTCAGGAGCCGCAGCAGGACGGCAAGGACAACCGCGGCAGCAATACTGATAATCAAAGTCGTGTTCATGCTGCTGCCTCCTCTGAGTTCTGCCTGGGGACCTCAATGTCCTTGATGAAGCGCGGCGCATAGTGAGACGCGAAGTAGCTGACAATCATCAGGCCGCAGCCCCAGGGCGCGACGCCGTAAATATAAGTGTAGGGGATGCGGAGGATGGGCGTGGGCCGTCCGCTCCGGCCGAAGACCTGGGCGATATACGCCTGGGACTTCACGCAGAGGAACACCAGCACGAACAACACGATGAGGTCGATGACGCAGCCAAAGAACTTCTGCGCCTTCTCCGGCAATGCGTCGATGACCATCTCGATAGCCACATGGCTGCCGCTGCGGAACGCGACGCTGGCCCCCATGTAGATCATCCAGACCTGGCAGAACGCGGAGACCTCCTCCTGCCAGAGGATGGGGTCCTGAAGCACGTAGCGTTTAAACACGCCCACGCTGGTGACCAGCGTCAAAATGATGAGCGCGGCCGTGGCGATGAACAGATCCAGATTACAAAGGAGCTTAACCCATGTCTTTTTGCCTAAATCAGGGGTCAAGGGACATCACCTCTGCTTTTTGAAAGATAAAAACAAGGCGAGGGGAGTGAACTTTCCCCTCGCCAAAGCATCACACCAAGGTTATTTCATCGCAGCCTTCACGCGCTCATAGAGCCCGTCGGACCAGCCAAACGCCGCGCCCTGCTTGTAGAAGTCCCTGGCCTTCTCGCGGAACCCGTCCAGGACCGCCTCGCTGGGGATGACGGCCGTGACGCCCTCAGCCTTCATGAGGCCAAGGTACTTCTCCTCCGCCTTGGACTGAAGCTCGTTGTTGAACACACCGGCCTCGTACCCGGTCTCGACAAGCGCCTTCTGCTGCTCCGGCGTCAGGCTCTTGAACCACGTCTCGGAGCAGATCCAGTTCGTGAAGTTCAGCACGTGCCCGTCCATGATGAGGTATTTGGCCACCTCGTGGTGCTTGCGGCCATAGAGCGTGGACAGCGGGTTCTCGCCGCCGTCGATGGTGCCCTGCTGAAGCGCCGTGTAAACGTCGCCCAGGCTCATGCCCACCGGCGTCGCGCCCAGGACCTCAAAGCCCTTGGTCTGGATCTGGTTCGTCGGGACGCGGATCTGAAGCCCCTTCAGGTCATCCACGGTGTTGACCGGCTTGGTGGTCAGGGTGTGGCGCGCGCCGTAGGCCCAGTTCGCAGCCACCATGTGGATGCCCTTCTCCGCCAGCTTGGCGCACTGCTCCTTCCACCAGTCGGACTGGATGAGTTTCCAGCACTGGTCCCAGTTGTCGAACAGGAACGGTCCAAAGACGATGCCCATATCGGGCACGCCGTAGTCCGCAAAGAACGCGCCATCTGCCAGGGTCATGACGGGCTCGCCCAGCAGCATCTGGTCGATGATGTCCGTCTTGTTGCCCAGCTGGGAGTCCGGGAAGACCTCCATCGTCAGGCCGGTCTTCCGCGCGTCCAGCAGCTCCTTCCACTTCAGGACGCCCTGACCGACGGGCTCGCTGAGGGAATTCTCCAGGCCAAGCTGGAGCACCACGTCGCCAAATGCCGCCGTCGTCAGCAGCAAGACCGCCGCAAGGACCAATACAAATTTCTTCATCACCGCATCCTCCTTAGGAGATTAAGATAAGGCCTGCCCCTGGACAGTGCCGGAGCCAGGCAGAACCCGCTTCTGCGGGTTAAAACCCGATCATGACCTTCAACATGCTGCCGGCGTTCTTGTCAAAGTCGCTGAACGCCTGAGCCGCATCGTCGAACTTATAGATGTTCGTCACCACGTCGTCCAGGTTCAGATTCCGGGACTTTACTGTGTCGATAAGCTCTTCAAAGTCCCGCGTCAGGGCGTTGCGGGAGCCGAAGATGTTGAGCTCCTTCTTCTGGATGATGGTGAAGTCCAGGTCGATGTTGTGCTTGCCCACGCCGATGACCGCCACGCGCCCGCCGAAACACGCCGCGTCCAGGCAGTTCTGGAGCGTGGAGGGCAACCCGACGCACTCCACCGTGACATCGAACCCATTTGGTGGGCTTCCTACCGGCCCGTTGCCGCCGGTGATGTCCTTCACCGCCTGGCTCAGAGCTTCCGGGCTGTCGTTCAGCACCGTGCCATCCAGACCAAAACGCAGGGCATATTCTAACTTCCTGGGGGCTACGTCGCAGATCCACACCTTCGCCCCGCGGGACTTCGCCGCGATGGCCGCCAGCACGCCAATGGTCCCCGCACCCACGACCAATACCTTATCGTCCTTTTTCACTCCTGCGCGCTGGATGCCGTGGTAGCCAATGCAGAAGGGCTCGATGAGTGCCAGTGTCTTTGGCGGAAGGCCCTTGCCGCTGATGAGACGGGATATGGGCATGGCCACGAACTCCGCAAAGCCCCCCTCCCGCTGCACGCCCATCGTCTGGTTGGACATACAGGCGTTGACTAAGCCCCGCTGGCAGGAGTAGCAGTGCCCGCAGTTGAAGTACGGATTGGCCGTCACGATGTCGCCGGCCTTGAAGCCGCGGTCATTGGGGCCGATCTCCACGATCTCCGCGCTGAACTCGTGTCCCGGCACCCGGGGATAGGCCATGTAGGCGTTTGTGCCCCGGAAGGAGTTGAGATCGCTGCCGCAGATGCCGCCAAACAGCGGGTGGATCAGTGCCTCGTCCGGTTTGATCTGCGGTTTGGGCAGATCGCGTATCTCCACCACTCCGGGCTTGACGATGGTGATTGCCTTCATGATTTACACCTCTCTTGTGCTCAATATCTCTATTTTAAATAGGTCAGCCCTCTCCTGTCAACCAGGATGCCAGGCTGAGTACCCCTACACCCCTGGCCTGTCCCAGAAGGGGAAGTAAAAGCGCAGGTGCGTCACGCCAAGCAGCGCATCGTCCACCCGGCCGGAGACGGAGGGCAGCTTTGTCCACGGTCCTCCCGCAACGCGGCAGAGGACCAGCGGCCGACGGCCATAGGTGCTCCAGACATCCTCAAGACGGTCGTTGAGCTGGGTGCCGGGGACGAAGGCCGACTTGAAGAGCGGGGCCCTGCCCGCCAGGGAGGGCTCGCCGGGCAGGGGCGCGAGGACCATCCACTGCGTCAGCTTCCAGGCGTTGCTCATCTCAGAGGACGTGAGGGCGTGGACGAGGGGCATGATCTGGATGCCGCCCACCTCACCGCGGGGGGCCGTCGCCACGTCGATGACACCGGCGTGGGAGGCGCGTATCCTCCCGCCGCGCTGGAACTGCGTCCCGCCGAAGCGCCCGACGCCCCCGATGGGCCGCACGACACGGGCGATCACCCTGGGGCCGTCCTGTCCCCAGGCGATGACCCGCCCGCCGGGCCGGTTCTCGATGTCCGCCATCCACACGTCCGGCCGTCCGGGGAGCTCTGAGCGGACAACGAGCGTCTCCCCCTCCTGAGGCACGCCGTCCAGGGGGCGAACAGTCCCGTCCTTCCCCTGAAGGGACACGGAGGAGCCCACGAGGGGCGCAAAGCCGCCGAAGACTCCCGTCCCCGCCGGCATATCCAGGCTGAAGAAGGCCCCCGCCGCCGCGGCCGGGGCCACGGTCACAGCCGGGACCAGGCTCAGGATACGCCCGCGCCCTTCCTCAACGTTCACCAACAGATGAACGGCATTCACGGCCGAAGCGCAGACTGTCGCCGGGGCGCACCACTTGCTGGCGGTGTAGGCCGGCCAGTTGGTCTTCACCGGCGTCATCAGGACCTTCCCCAGCGTTACGGCCTCGCCGTCCGGCAAGGTGGCCGACACATCCGCCCCGATACGGCAGGGGATGCGGAGCTCCAGAACTC
>JAEEGY010000144.1 GCA_016280565.1 Fretibacterium sp. | reverse complement strand
TCGCTCTGGCCCAGGCCGGTCTTGACCTCGTTGTTCTTCACCACGGTCAGCACCGTCGCGCCCACCGCAGGGCTGGTGCCGGAGATGGCGATGCTGCCCGCCGCCAGCGCCGTGAAGTCGCTGAAATAGGATTCCAGCGCGGCAGTGGGCGCGACGGTGCTGACCGTGGTGAAGAACAACTACGTGTGCGCCAGCCTGGGCAAGAGTGACATTACCGCCGATGCCATCGGTGGCGACACGGTCAAGTCCATGAACGGCACCTCCGTGCAGGGCGTGTATGTGGGCGCGAACGCCGCCGAGACCCAGCTTCTGGGCGCGGCGGGCGTCTCCGGCGGCCTGGGCGCCTCGATCAACGGCGTGGTGGACGTGCTGGTGAACAACAACACCGTCTTCGCCAACGCCTCCGAGGCGGCGCTGAGGTCTCCGCTGAACGTACCCGTTGGCGGCGGCGTCGCCGTTCAAGCGACGGACGACACCACCCAGGTGCTGCTGGCTGGCGGCCTGAGCATCTCGGCCAGCGCGGGCGTGGGCGCTTCCGTGGTCACGCTGGTCTCCAACAAGACTGTCAGGGCCCTGGCCTACGACGTGGAAGCGGCCAAGGATGTCAAAGTCACCGCAGACAACAATGATGACGTGACCACCATCGCGGTTTCCGCGGGCGGCGGTACCGTGGGCGTACAGATCGGCGCGGCGGTGCAGGTGATGAAGAGCAACGTCAATGCCGAGGTCCACCATAACGTCAATTCCAGCTGGGGCGGCCTGACCGTCGCCACCAGGAACAACACCAGCCTCAACAACGCGGCTGTGGCCCTGGCGGGCGCTGCTGCGGCGGCAGTGACGCCGGTGGGCGTGGTGACCTACTTCAACGGCAGCGCCAACACGGCCATCAAGGAAGGCAGTGCCGTCAGTGTCAGTCAGAACGTGAACGTCACAGCCGAGGCCAACAAGGAGATCGGCCTGTACTCCGTGGGTGCGGCGGCTGCCGGCGGCGCGGGCGTGTCCGGCACGGCCAACGTGATCGTCAGCAAGGATCAGACCACCGCCAAGGTGGGAAAGAACGCCAGCGTGGAATCCAAGAACCTTGACCTGAACGTCCAGGCCGGCAGCGACTATGACCTCACCTCCGCGACGGCCTCCGTCGGCGCGGGCACGGCTGGCGTGGCCGTCAACGCCGTGGTGAGCGTGATCAAGAGCAAGACCCTGGCCGAAATGGCCGGCAAGGCCAGCCTGGGCCGCGACCTGAACGTGAAGGCCAAGGGCACCAAGGATATTACCAACGTGGGCGCGAATCTGGCCGCCGGCGCGGTGGGCGTGGGCGTCAACGTGATGGTGCTGGTCACCGGCACGAAGATGAGCCAGGACGCCGCGGACATGATGGCCAAGGGCGGCAAGGAGAACGGAAACACCTTCAACGCCCAGACCCTAATGAAATCCGTGGCCAGCAACGACCACGGCGGCAGCAAGTACTACCAGAACGAACTGAACGGCAATATCCTCGCCGACGACACGGCGGGCAATGGCCGCAGGGAGAGCCAGATGTCCGTGGGCGGCACCCAGAATACGAAGGATAAGGACGGCAAGACGATAAAATCCGGCACCTTCGACGCCACCTCCGGCTACCGCGACAAGGACTTTGACAACGGTGGCTTCAACGATGACGGCGACGCCCAGCGCGGCGAGAACCTGCAGGCCAAGGACACCTCCGACGTGGCCAACGCCAAGAACCTGAACACCTATACCTATACCGATGATCCCCAGGACGCCGTGATCGCGCGGATCACCGACACCGCCGTCGTTACCGATGTGAAGAGCGTCAACGTCACCGCTGAGCAGCCCGTGACCGCCGACCTGTTCGGCGCCACCGTGGCCGGCGGCGCGGTGGGCGTGGGCGTCACCGCGGCTGTGGCCATCCTGCGCAGCAACGTGCTTGCCGAGAGCATGGCCAATATTACCGCCAGCGGCGATGTGAACGTGAACGCCAACTCCATTTCCAACGGCAACGTGGCGAATCGCTCCAACGTCCTCAAGACCCTGCTCAAGGGTATCGACCCCGAAAACGGCGGCATCCGCGCCATCGGCGCGACGGCCACCGTGGGCGGCGTCGGCGTGGCCGTGGGCGCTGGCGTGGTTCTCACCGACAACGTCACCTCGGCCAAGCTGGGCGGCGTGGTCACCTCCGGCGGCGCGAACGTGAACGCCACCCAGGACTACGGCCATATCACCGCCGCGGTGGGCGCGCTCTCCGCTGGCGGCATCGCCATCGGCGCGGCTGTGGGCGTGGCCCAGAGCAACGCCACCGTGACCTCTAAGATCGAAGACAAAGCCAATGTCACCGCCACCGGCGACGTGAGCGTGACCAGCAAGACCACCCAGAACGTGACCTCCCTGGCCGCTACGGCGGGCGTGGGCGGCATCGCCGTGAACGCGGGCGTGGCCGTGGCCATCAACCGCATGAACCAGAACACGGGCATCGGCAAGGGCGCGACCGTCAGCGCGAACAACATCAATGTGAAAGCGACCTCCGATACCACCGCCGACAGCGGCCTGCTGGGCATTTCCGTGGGCGGCGTGGGCGTGGCTCTCGGCGCGGCGGTTTCCCAGGTGAACGCCAATGTGAACACCCTTGTGGACAGCGCGACGATCAAAGCAAAGGGCGGAGTGTCCATCTATAATGACACCTCCAGCACCGCCACTCCGAAGGCTGTCTCCCTGGCGTTGGGCGGCGTGGCCGCAGGCGGCAACGTGCTGCTGGCCTTCAACGATACCAAGAGCCAGGCCAACGTCACGGGCAGCACCGTCAACGCGGATAAGCTGTACGTCGTGGCCGACCTGCAGGGCACCGCGACCTCTCAGCTGGCTGCGGCCCAGGTGGGCGCTTTCCAAGTGGGCCTCAGCGTGAACTACGCCGACATGAAGGCCGACAACCGGGCCATCCTCAAGGATAGCACCGTCAACGTGAGGGACCTGAAGGTGCGCACCGGCGAATCCAACCATGACAACACCTCCGCCGTGGCGGACACCGTGGCGGGCGGCATGGGCTTCATCGCCCTGAACATGAACGCCGCCATCGCCCGCAATAACGCCCACAGCTACGCGATGATCGACGGCGGCGATATCACCGCTACCGAAAGAACCTTCATGCGCAGCGTACAGAAGACGGAAGCCAGGGCCAGCGTGACCGGCGTGAACGCCGGGCTGCTTGCCATCACCGCCAACGTGGTGGTGGCGCTGAACGATTCGGATACCCGCACCATCGCCAAGGCTGACAGGCTGGAAACCGGCAACGCCGAGTTCTCCGTCGCCGGCGCTAACAACGCGCGGACCGACATCGTCACCGGCGGCGGCGCGCTGTTCAAGGCCGATGCCAGCATCGGCGTGGCCTATGGGCGTGCCAGCAAAATTGTGGATGTGGACGTGAAGAAGCTGACAGCCTCCAAGCTGGAAGCGACTACCAATGCCAACAGCGCTACTGCCTCCAGGATCACCAACGGCAGCTATGCCGCCGTCAAGGCCGGCGTGCTGATGGGCGGCGCCTACAGCCAGGATATCGCCAACACCGTGGTGAAGATGGGCGACGGCAGCAAGATCACCGGCGATACCAGCGTAACCACGAACTACGACATCAGCGCCAATTCGGACGTGACGCCGCACAAGGGCGGTCTCGACGTGAACCTGGCCAATATCGGCGTCAACCTGTCCACGGCCAAGAGCACGGCCTATGCCGGCGCGGACCTGATCGTGGATAATGGCACCGCTGAATTCAGTAACGTGAACGTGCAGACTACCGGCAAGGGCGCCACCAGCTCTATCATCCGCCCGACCAAGATCGAGGTGAGCCTGGTGAAGGTGGCCACCAACAAGTCCAAGAGCGACCTGTCCATGACCCAGTTTGCCACCATTCACCTGAACAACGGCAGCACGCTGGACGCCTCCGGCAATGTGAACGTTAAGTCCTACGTCACCCCGACGGCCACCGCCGAGGTGGGCAACTCCGGCGCGGACAAGGGCACAGTCATCAGCCTGGTCAACACGGACTTCAGCTTCGCCCACGCGAAGGAGAACCAGGCCGCCACGGCGGGTATCTACGGATCAAACAACTCCAAGCTGAATGCCGCCAACCTGAACGTGGTGACGGACAACATCAACCAGGAGAGCTACACCTACGCCTCCAGCAATGCCGCGGCTTCCTACGGCTTCGCCACGATCGGCAACCTGGACGCCAGGGCCATTGCCAGCGACGACTTCAGCTCGGTGCTGGATAAGGTGAGCATCAACGCCACGGGCCGGGTGAATATGTACGCCTGGACCAACTCCCATTCCGTCGTCCGCGGCGGCGTGCCCGGCGGCTTCGCCCTCATCGACGGCGGCGCCAGCTACACCAATGCCGATATCGGCGAATCGAACGATCACCAGACGGCTCAGATCCTGGTGGGGGACGGCGTGAAGGTGAACGCCAACCAGCTGGAGTTCTATGTCCGGAACACGTCCAACGCGGATGCCAACATGGAGCGCGGCGGGGCCTATTCCCTGGCGAAGGTGCAGTCCTCCAGCCAGCCCACCCACACGTATCTGACCACCAACCTGCTGATCGGCAAGAACGTGGAGCTGACCACCAAGGATTGGATGAGCATCTATATGCGCAACTACATCACGGCCCAGTCCATCATGAACAACGAGAGCAAGGGCGTGATCCTGAACGTCGACATCATGAAGGGCGAGAACTATCTGACGGAGCGGAACATGCTCCAGATCGACGATGGCGCGAAGCTCAGGAGCGGCGGGAACATGGAGATCAACGCCCTGTCCACGGCCAACATGAACGCCAGGACCGAGTACAAGAACGAGTCCTACGGCCTCATCGGCGCGGGCGCGGCGAATGCGGTCAACGAGCTTGACCGCGAGCAGAGGATCCAGCTGATGAACGGCGTGACCGCCGAGTCCGGCGGCATCCACATGGACATCTGGTCTCGCCTGGGCAGGGACGACCACATCAATACCTTCGCCAAGATGACGGTGCGCTCCGCGCTGGAGTTCCCGGGTTCCTATGCGCTCAATCGCGCGAACCTCTACAACGCGGTCAACGTGGGCGGCGTGAACCTGACCGCCAACACCGGTAAACTGTGGGTTTACGCCCACACCGGCGGCAAATACGAACCCAGGGGCGATGTGGACGCGGCCACCAGCATCAAGCTGGGCGCCGCGCCGGAGGGCATCTCCCGGAACATCATGAGGATCAACAACGAGGTGAACCTGAACGAGAACGGATACCAGCGCGCGTCCTTCACCAGCAAGCAGGATTCCGTCAACGTCCAGTCCGAGCTTGAAAACCTGTGGCTGTACTGCAACAGCTTTGTGGAGGGCAGCAGCGCGTTCGGCTCGGTCAAGAACATCTGCAACAACAACTTGCTGGCCGGCGCCACCGCCCGGATTTGGGTGGACAACGCTGATTTCAGCTCCAAGACCGGAACGAACCTGAAGGCCAACATGGGGGACAACGGCTTCACGGCCTTCTTCGAGGAGAAACCCGAGGCCGCGCTCTACGCCTTACTGGGCGGCGAGACGGCGAACGCGAAGCTGGAGGGCGCGGTGAACGCCAGGATCATTACCGCTAACAGGAACGATGTCCATGTTACGGGCAGCTTCTACCATGTGGCTGACGCCTCTTATAGGCACTACTTCGAAACCAAGTGTACCGGCTGGAAAAACGTCAAAGGCTACAGGGAGAAGGAATTCTCGCTCAGCGCGAACCGCGTGTGCGACTTCTGCGGCGACATTACTGCCATTGATCATTGGGATGGTCTTAACCCCGTGTTTAGAACAGGAACGTTTGGAAGCTTCTTCAATTCCGGCTGGCACCTGACGGCGAACAACCTGCTCAGCAGCGCCTTCTCCAAGGCCCTGGCCCCGATCAACGAGGTCAACCGCATGGTCAACGGCCTGGACGACATCACCAAGGCCCGCTACGGCGAGGAGGAGGACCAGGCCGCCGGCACCATCTACGTGCTGGATGTGGACGCGCTGCTTCTGAAGGACGTTTCCATGAATGAGGACCGGCTGGACCGCTACCGCATGTGGACCAACAACATCACCCAGCACGACGTGTACCTGCTGCCCAACTCCGACCGCTTCTTCCGCGACGTGGAGCTGGACTACGTGTCCGAGGTGCTGCGCGGCGACGCCCGCGACGACGGCGAAAGCTTTGTGGTGGAGGTCTACACCGCCCTCAACGACTATGCCTTCCAGAATCCCGTGGTCCCCATCGGCTCCGCCGCCAGCCTGAACTTTGCCACCGGCGCGCTGTCCCTGCCTACCCTGTCCGACTACGAGCTGTACCTGCACGAGGTTTCCGGCGCGTGGCTGCTGGATCAGATCAATTCTGGCCTCTTCCGCTGGATGGACGCCCCTGTGGACGATGCCACTGGCTACGTGCTGAGCGGCGATCCCGAAACCGCCCCCACCGGCGAAATCCTGGAGGGCTTCGTAAAGGACGCTGAGGACATGGAGGATTGGACGCTGTACTGGCTGGGCAGAACCCCCGATGAAGCGGAGGACGACGAAACCCTGATCGCGCTGCTGCACAACGAGCAGACCGACGAGGTGGACGCCCTGCGCACCACCAAGGCCATGATGGCCGCGGGCGAGGAGGCCATCGACGTATCCCTGTACATCTTCCGCGACAACCGGGCCGACCGCATGGGCGAGGAGAAGTACGATATCCTGGTCTTCGATACGCCCGCGGGCGAAAAGAGCCTGTTCAAGGTGATCACCGACGTGCTGGAGGACCGCGAGCTGGAGATGCCCAAGACCCTCAAGGTCATCCTGCGCGCCTTCGAGATCGACGGCGCGGATATGCCCGCCTACAGCCTGACCGACCACTTCTTCATCCTCTGCGACGGCACCGACGGAGAAGTGAGCCTGTTCGACGGCTTCTACAACAATACCTTCGACGGCGATACCTTCGACAGCGACTACCTGCGCATCGAGGGCATCATGGACAATCGCCTGAATGTGACCATCAAGAAAGATCAGATCATCTGGCCCGAAAAGAACGATGAAACCCACGCCACCGACCTGAACGGCACCGATTATGAGCAGGTGGACGGCGAATGGCAGATGATCGTGGACATTCCGGCGTAACGCAGCCTGAATAACGAAACGGAGCCGCCCCTGCGGGCGGCTCCACTTTGGCTGTATGGGGATATTAAAGGAGGTATAAGAATCATGAAGAAAACCCTTGGCCTGCTGCTTGCGGCGCTGATGCTGTGCATGCTGCCCATCCTTTCATCCTGCGCCGAGGAAACGGCGGGGGATATATCGGAATGGACGGTCATGTTCTATTTCTGCGGCAGCGATCTGGAAAGCGGCCACAGCTACGCCTCCGGCAACCTGGAGGAGATATCCTACTGCCTGGATTACGATACGGTGCTCAACGCACAGCTGGGCGTGGAGGATGTTTCTCCCGCCGTGGAGGCGGTAAACGTGGTCATCCAGACCGGCGGCTCCAAGCAGTGGCACGCCCAGGAGCTGGGCATGGACGTGCGTACCGATGCGCTGCAGCGCTGGCACTTCCGCCCGGCCAGGAATACCCTGAATATCGCCGTGAGCGAGCTGGAGCAAGCCGAGGATCTGAGCGCCAGAGCCATCGTGGAAGCTCTGGCCAGCGCCGTCCACGAAAACGCGGCGATGGAACTCAAACAGGATCTGCCCCTGGCCAGCATGGCCGACCCCGGGACCCTGGCCGATTTTATCCGTTGGGGCGCGGAAAACTATCCGGCGAAAAAATACGCCCTGGTGCTGTGGGACCACGGCACGGGCGCAATCAATGGTCTGCTGATCGACGAACTGTTTGACGGCGATACCATGCGCCTGGACGAGCTGAAAGCGGCCCTGACAGAAAGCGGCGTCCACTTTGAGGCCCTGCTGTTTGATGCCTGCCTGATGGCCAACCTGGAAACCGCCTATGCGGTCAAGGACAGCGCCAACTGGATGATCGCCTCCGAGGAACTGGTGGCCGGCAAGGGCAGCGCCATGTATTCCTGGCTGCAGCAGCTGTATTTCACCCCCCAGTGGGGCGGCGAGCGGCTGGGCAGGTGGGTTTGCGAAATGACGCAGGAAAAATATGCCCAGGAGACGAACGCACAGGCGGAGGACACGCTTACCTGGTCGACGATCGACCTGAGCAGGATCGATCGGCTGGCGGCGGCGTTTGACCGCTTCTTTGCGGTGTGTGACAACGTGTATGTAAACAACCCCCAGTATATGATGTATATCTGCGAGATGCTCAACGACGCCTTTGAGTTTGGCCTGGGCGACGCGGACATGATCGACCTGGCAAGGATACCCTATCATCCCTTCAGCATCCTGGGGCTGGAAAGGGAGCTGTATTTGGAGCTGCTGGACGCCCTGTCGGACGCCGTGGCGTACAACACCCACGGCCCCAACCGCGCCAGCGCCGGCGGACTATCTTTCTGCTATGCCGCGGGGATCGGCCCGGCGGAGCTGGACAACTATGCCCGGGTTTGCCCCTCGGTCCATTATCTGGCCCTGCTGGATGCCATCAATCCGGGCTGGAACGCGCCGGATTGGGTGTTTGAGCATGCGGAAAAGCTGCCTGAAATCGTGGATATCCAGGATTATCAGATCCGCGTGGAAAAGGGGATGGGCGCGAAGGGCTCGCCCATCATCGCCATCGCGGACGGGTTCTCCTGCGTGTGGAACGTGCATGTCAATGTAAGCCGGATGAATCCGCGAACGGGGAATATTGTGCGCTTGGGCTCCTCGAATGCCTACGGCACGTGGGACGGGGCAGCGAACCGGGCGGTTTTCTGCCTGGAGGACTTCACTAACTGGCCTGCGCTGGAGGGTGTCCACTGCTCCGCGGAGCTGGTCAGCGCGGATTACATGGGCAAAATGCTGTATAATGTGCCCATTCAGATCGAAGGGGAGAACTATCTGCTGCGCTGCGGCGTGGAGGACTACAGCGCGGCTCCCGTGGTGTACGGCCTGTGGGAAGGCTACGACGTGGACAGCGGGGTGTACAGCCGCAATGTGGTGCCGCTGCTCAAGGTGGCGGGGCGGGATTGTGCTCTGCTCTATCCCATCGACGGCACCGAGGACAGCCGCACGCGCTATGAGACCAGCGAACCGATGACCATGTACCGCTCCATGGAGATTACCTTTGAACCCCTGGAGCCCGGCACCTACTACATGGACTACTGGGTGGAGGATATCTTTATGCGCAAGCTGCCCGTGGGCCGCTGCGAGGTGCTTTGGGACGGAACCAGCCTGACCATCCCCGCCGAGGCCAACTGGCAAGGGGAACTGACGCTGACCATGGAAGGTCTATGATTTTTCTGATATGAATCGGAAAGGAAGAAAGCAATGCGCATGGATGGGATGAAAAAGAGGGATCATTCCAAGGAATGGCTTGCATTGTTGATGGCTCTGCTGCTGATGCTGTGTTGTTTTAGCGGCTTGGCGGAGGCGGATGCCGCGCTGCGGACAGCGGGAAATCTGCTCGAAAACGCGGAAATCAATCGCTTGATCGACGAAAACTACCAGCAGGTGCTGGAGAACGGCTATGCAGAACTGCGCATCCCGCTTTACCTGCACGGCATGACCGAAGACGTATTCACCGAAAACGCCAGAGACGTGGCCTCACGCCTGCTGGAAAACGGGTACAAAGCCTTTGTGATCGGCGGCTGCATTCGGGATTTCATCATGGGCAAGGAAAGCAACGACATCGACTTTGTGACCGACGCGACGCTCGAACAGCAGCGGGCGATCTTCGGCGATGCCTTTCAAACCCATATCTCCAGCGGAAATGTATACGGCGGCGGTTCTTATCCAGACGAGTATGTGGATCTGGCTACTTTCCAAAACGTACCGCCGCACTTCGCCGGGCTGCCGGGCGTGCCGGAATTCGATCAAACGGTACAATACACCGATTCCCCGCTGCTGGATTCCTTCGAGCGCGACCTGACCATCAACGCTATCTATTATGACATGTCCAACGGCGACCTGGTGGACTTCCACGGCGGCCTCCACGATATTCGTGAAGGAATCCTGAAAACCATGGCGGACGCCAAGGTGGTACTGCCGGAAAATCCTTTGATCGTTCTGCGGACGCTGCGTTTTCAGGCGCGCTTCAGCTTTGACGTGGATGAAAACCTGGACGCGGCCATCCGGGAGATTGGAGCGCAGGCG
This sequence comes from Fretibacterium sp., assembly GCA_016280565.1. Classification (GTDB taxonomy): domain Bacteria; phylum Synergistota; class Synergistia; order Synergistales; family Aminobacteriaceae; genus JAFUYV01. The sequence continues at coordinate 3,222 of JAEEGY010000144.1, read as the reverse complement.
CTTTGCAGCCTGAATCAGCACACCATGCTCCGCAACGCGAATTGGATGATGATGACCGGGAAAGCCCTGGATTGCTGGCGCCTCCTGGCGGAATACGGCCTGCTGGATACCATCTATCCGCCCGTTGACCGCATCATGAATGATGCCGGTTACACGAATTATCTTGAAAGCGCGCTGAACTACATGGACAAACTCTGCGTCGTCCGGGGCGAGGATATCTCCGATGAACTGGCGCTGCTGGCATTCCTCCAGCCGGAGATCGACCGCCGGGCACAGCACTCCAGCTACGAAAAGGCGCTATGCGGCGTTCTGGACGAACAGGATATGAGCTTTGAGCTGGATAATATCCGGGAGCGTCTGGAAGGCGTCTCCTGGCTCTCCCACGACATGGAACAGGCCTATTCCCGCTATATGCAAGGCAGTGTCCGCCGCTCGGAATACTTTGATGACGCACTGGCCCTGCTGAATATGAAGTGCCTGTCGGACGATTCCCTCCAGGAACAGGCCGAGTTTTGGAACGCCGATGACTGGTGGGAGATCGAGGACATGCCCGACGCGGCCTAATGGATTTTATAACCAGGCATTGATCTCCGCGCCGCATTCTGTAGGATTTAGCGATTGACGAAAAACGCCGCACAATACGGGCAGGCTTAACAGCGCCGCATTGTGCGGCGCTTTCTGTATTGACGCGAGAAAATGAAAAAAACAGGATTTGACAATCTGGAACATTGCTTGATAAAGGCGGCAAAATAAATTATGATGTAATATGAAGAATTCTGTGTGGAAATGAAACGAAAGCCTTTCAAGTGGTTTTTCATAGAAAACAAAACACAGATAAAAGGGATTCATCCCGAAAGGGCAATCAAATTGACAGGAGGGTACAATTCGTGGCGGAAGAACAGAAAAAACAGATTTTCAGGCAGCGGGCGCTGGACAGGATCGCATCCCCGGAACAGCTCAACGATTATCTTCACGTGACCAACGTGGGCGTATGGGCGCTGCTGACCGTCATCATTCTGCTGCTGGTGGCCTTCTTCTCCTGGGCTTCCCTGGGAAAACTGGAGACAATCGCCGCGGCCAAGGCCACTATCCAGGATGGGACCGCGCAGATCACGGTGGTGGAAAACGCCGAGATCACCATCGGAATGACCGTCAGGATGGGAGATGCGGAATTCCGGGTTTCCGACGTGGGTAAGGACGAAATGGGCTTCACAGTGGCCTATTCTCCGGTCAATCTTCCGGATGGAAATTACGATGCCGAAATTGTGGTGGAAACCTTGTCGCCAATCAGCTTTTTGCTGACTGTGTAAGGAGTAAAAATGGCTGAGAAGAATGTGAAAATCAAATCCCCCATCACCAAGGGGGTGGCAAAGGTGCCCGTTGTGATGCAGCTGGAAGCGCTGGAATGCGGCGCGGCCTCGCTCACAATGATCATGGCCTACTATGGAAAATGGGTTCCGCTGGAGCAGGTGCGCGCCGACTGCGGCGTTTCGCGCGACGGCTCCAATGCCAAGAATATCGCGCTGGCGGCCCAGCGGTATGGCTTCAAGGTGGAGGGTTACCGCCGTTCGCCCGCCACCATTCGGGAAAAGGGCACGTTCCCCTGCATCATCCACTGGAATTTCTGCCACTTCGTCGTTCTGGACGGCTTCCAGGGGAATTACGCCTGCATCAACGATCCCGCCAAGGGCGTCGTCAAGGTGCCGATGGAGGACTTTGACAAGTCCTTTACCGGCGTGACGATCAACATTGTTCCGGGCGAAGATTTTCAGCCCTCCGGACATCGGAAAAGCACCCTGGAATTTGCGCGCAAGCGGCTCACCGGCGCGAAGGCGGCGGTGGCCTTTGTTGTGCTGACGAGCATCATCAGCTACATCTTCAATATGATCAACCCGGTCATGTCGCGGGTTTTTCTCGATAGGATCCTATCGGGTGTGGACAATGAGTGGCTGGGCGGGTTCCTGGCCATCATGGCCGGGCTTGCTGTGCTGCAGCTTGCCGCCGCCTGGGCCCAGACGGTTTATTCTCTGAAAATCAACGGTAAAATGGCGGTCATTGGCAGCTCCACGTATATGTGGAAGGTGCTGCGGATGCCCATGGAATTCTTCTCCCAGCGCATGGCCGGAGATATTCAGCAGCGCCAGCAGCAGAACGAAACCATTGCAAAAACAGTGATTGACACGCTGGCCCCGCTGGTGCTGAACACCATCATGATGGTGTTCTATCTGGTCATTATGATCCGGTACAGCCTTCTCCTTTCGCTGGTGGGCATCCTGACCATCCTGCTCAATCTGGTCCTGTCCCGCGTGATTTCCGAGAAGCGGATGAACCTCACCCGCATCCAGATGCGCGATTCGGGCCGGCTGATGGGAACCACCGCCGCCGGGATCGAGATGATTGAATCCATCAAGGCCAGCGGCGCGGAGAACGGCTTCTTTCGCAAGTGGGCAGGCTATCAGGCCTCGGTCAATACGCAAACCGTCAAGTTTGCCCGCGTGCAGCAGTATCTGGGTTCCGTCCCGAGCCTGCTGACCAAGCTGTCCAATTATGTGGTCTTGCTCCTGGGCGTTTGGCTTTGTATGCAGGGCAAATTTACGCTGGGCGGCATCATGGCGTTTCAGGGCTTTTTGAGTTCGTTCACCGCGCCTGCCATGACGCTTATCGAGGCGGGCCAGACCATGCAGGAAATGCGCACGAACATGGAGCGGATCGACGACGTGATGGAATATTCCTCCGACGAAAACGCGAAGGACGACGAAGTCACAGAGGAAGGAAAAACACTCAGAAAGCTCCGGGGCGGCCTGGAGCTGAAAAACATCACCTTTGGCTATTCAAAGCTTGCGCCGCCGCTGGTAAAGGATTTTTCCATGACGCTCAAGCCTGGCAGCAGCGTCGCCTTTGTGGGCACCTCGGGCTGCGGAAAATCCACGCTGTCCAAGCTGATCTCCGGCCTTTATAATCCCTGGGAAGGCGAGATCCTGTTTGACGGGAAGCACCGCAGCGAGATCCCCAGAAGCGTCTTGACCGGCTCTGTGGCGGTGGTGGATCAGGATATCATCCTGTTTGAGGATACCATCGCTAACAACATCAAGATGTGGGATGATTCCATCCAGGACTTTGAAATGGTGCTTGCGGCGCGGGACGCGCAGCTGCACGAGGATATCATGCGACGCGAGGGCGGCTATGAATATAAGCTGACCTCCGGCGGACGCGACCTTTCCG